>JAVVEE010000008.1:0-48871 GCA_032251315.1 Gammaproteobacteria bacterium | reverse complement strand
CTACGCCGGCAGGATGTAGATCGTTGCATGGTTTCATTAAGCCACCTTTTACAGCCTGATTCTTAAATAACGTCCCTGTAAGTGCGCTACCACACTACCCATACCATAATTCTATGAATCTTTATAAAGGTTAATAGTTATTCTGATCTATGCGCCGTGATACGTCGGCACGCTCCTGCGAGGGAATCAGATACTGGAAGGTTAAAAAAGATCTTTTCCTGTCGCCGAGATGACGGTCGCATACTCTCTACGATCCAATGCCAATAACTTGTAGAATAACCGTCAATATAAATAACGCTCACAGATATTATGGAACTCACCGCACGAGAATTACTGACCCATCTTTTTCAAACGGCTCTCGACGAAGTCGATGGCCGCCATCGGGTGCAATTATGGTGTCGTGATAATAATGCCCGATTTGATTACTGTGTTGCCATCGGCAAGGCGGCGCCGGCGATGTTGCAGGGTGCGCTGGATTGTCAGAGCAGCCTTAAACAGGCTTTGCTGATCTGTCCGCCGGCACAGTGTTTGCGAGCGTTGCGCAAAGACAAACGCATCACTATTGCGGAGTCGTCGCATCCGGTGCCGGATCAGTCCAGCCTGGATGCGGGTGAGTCGCTGCTGCGTTTTCTGGCGGGCATTCCACAGGGTGAGAAACTGCTGGTGCTGATTTCCGGCGGCACTTCCAGTCTGGTTGAGGTGCCGGTGGCGGGTTTGTCGCTGACGCAGTTGCAGCAGATCAACCGGTACCTGCTGGCATCGGGGAAAAATATTGCGCAGATGAACGCCTGGCGGAAACAGTTTTCGCGGATCAAGGGTGGTGGCCTGCTCGATTATGTGCAGGCGGAAAACTGCGTGCAGCTGTTGATATCCGATGTGCAGAACGATGAGGCAGCGGTGATCGGTTCCGGTTTGCTGGTTGCCAGTGATAATCAGGCATTGGATGATGATGTTTTCCTGCACGAGTTGCTCAACACCCTGCCATCTAAATCCAAAGCAGGCGCTCAATCCGTTTCCGTTGAAACACACATCATCGCCACACAGCAACAGGCGATGCAGGCGGTGTGTACTGAGGCTGAGCAGATGGGCGTGGCCTGTTATCGCCATGATGAGTTTTTGTGCGGCGAGGCGAGTGAGGAGGGTGTCAGGGTTGCGCAGTGGTTGCTGGCCGCGCCTGCGGGTGTGCATATCTGGGGTGGTGAAACCACGGTGACGCTGCCCGAGCATCCCGGTGTCGGTGGCCGCAATCAGCAGTTCGCACTGGCGGCGGCGCAGGTACTGGATGGTTACCATGATATTTCACTGCTGGCTGCAGGCACTGATGGCATCGACGGCAACACCGCCTGCGCGGGCGCGGTGGTCTATGGCTCGACTTTGCAGGCGGCGCAGAAACTGGGGATGGATGTGGCGCAGGCTTTGCGTGACGCGGATGCAGGCAAGGTATTAATGGCGACGGAATACTGGCTAAAAACCGGGCCGACCAACACTAATGTGATGGATCTGGTGATTGCATATAAAAGACAATGAAAAAGATAAAAAGCTTTCACCGCAGAGACGCGGAGGCGCAGAGAAAACCTTTTTAGTTATTTGGGCGAAGCGCAAATAAAAAACTCAGCGCCTCTGCGGTGAATGCTTTTGTTTTTAAATGTTTATCGTTTATGCCAGTTCACGCGTAAAGCTTCCAACACTTTGTTGCTGTATTTGCGCGAGCCGGTGCTGCCGTTGTAGCGGGCCAGTGCTTTGTGCAGGTCGTTTTTTTCCATGTCCATGTAATATCTGAGAATGGTGCAGCCCATGCGCAGGTTGGTGTTGATGTTGACCAGGTTGTCGTCGGGGTGGCCGATCTCTTTTAACCAGAATGGCATCACCTGCATCAGGCCCTGAGCACCCGCGGTCGAGATGGCGAAGTGATCAAAACGGCTTTCGATTTCGATCACCGCGAGTACCAGTTCGGGCACCAGGTTGGCGCGGCTGGCTTCGCGGTGAATGCCGCGCAATAAGGTCAGGCGGTGCTGTTCGTCGGCGACGAATTTCTTCATGCGGCTGGACATGTCCACCAGCCAGACTTCGGCATCGAAACGGTTTTCAAAGCTGTCCGCCGATTCAATCGCTTCAGTTAATAATTTTCGCAGTGTGGGATCGGGATTGTCGGCGGTGCTGACATTGGCCAGGACTGTGGGGCTACACAGTACGGCCAGTATCAAAACAGTTATGGACAGGGCTGAATTTATAATCGGACGCATGTCCACGAGTATAGATTAAGAAGACTGAAATTATTTTGAAAAAAGTCCAATTAGGTGTGCGCTGATATCGGCCAGCGGCATATCCCGGCTGTCGGCATCGGTGCGTGCTTTGTATTCCACGTTACCTTCGGCCAGGCCGCGATCCCCGATCACCACGCGGTGGGGAATGCCGATCAGATCAAGGTTGGCGAGCATTTCGCCGAGCCGGGCTTTTTGATCGTAGAGCAACACTTCCAGTCCGGCGGCGGTGAGTTCATCATGGAGTTTGATGGCGGCCTCGCGTATCTCGTCCGATTTCTGGAAATTTATCGGGGCGATGGCGACATCGAAAGGCGCAATGCTCTGCGGCCAGATAATGCCGTTGTCGTCGTGATTCTGTTCGATGGCGGCGGCGACCACGCGGGTGACGCCGATACCGTAACACCCCATGATCATGGTCACGCTCTTGCCGTTTTCATCCAGCACTTTGGCGTTCAGGGCGGCGGAATATTTATCGCCCAGCTGGAAGATATGGCCGACTTCGATGCCGCGTACGATGGACAGCGTGCCCTTGCCATCGGGGCTGATGTCGCCATCGACTACATTGCGCAGATCGGCGGCGACAGGCAGTGGCAGGTCACGTTCCCAGTTGACGCCGGTGAGGTGCTTGCCATCGGCGTTAGCGCCACAGACAAAATCGGCGAGTTGCAGTGCGGCGTAATCGGCGATCACGCTAATGTTCAGGCCGACCGGGCCAATCGAACCCGGCTCGCAACCGGCGACGGCTTTTACCTGCTCTTCGCTGGCAAAACATAACGGCGAGGCGATGGCGGGCTGATGCTCAGCCTTGATTTCGTTGAGTTCGTGATCGCCGCGCAATACCAGTGCGACCACGCTGTCTTTTTCGCTGCCGGCCACCAGCAGGGTTTTTACGCATTGTGCGGCATCGACATGCAAAAATTTGGATACGTCTTCGATGCTGTGCTGGTTGGGGGTCTCAACCGTTTGCATTTCACTGCGCGCTGCCGGGCGCGGTTCGGTGGCGCGCACGGTTTCAGCTTTTTCGATATTGGCGGCGTAATCGCTTACGTTGGAAACCGCGAGCGCGTCCTCACCGGAATCGGCCAGCACGTGAAATTCGTGCGAGCTGTTGCCGCCGATGGCACCACTGTCGGCCATCACCGCGCGGAATTTCAAATTCAGGCGAGTGAAAATATCGCTGTAGGTCTGGTACATCACCTCGTAAGTTTGCTGCAACGAGGGTTGGTCGATGTGGAAAGAATAGGCGTCTTTCATCAGGAACTCGCGCGAGCGCATCACGCCGAAACGGGGGCGCACTTCATCGCGGAATTTGGTCTGAATCTGATAGTAGTTGACCGGCAGCTGCTTGTAGCTGTTGAGCTCGCGCCGGGCCAGATCGGTAATGATTTCTTCGTGTGTCGGCCCGTAACAGAATTCACGGCCATGGCGATCATTGAAGCGCAGCAGCTCTGGGCCGTACTGTTCCCAGCGACCCGATTCCTGCCACAGCTCGGCGGGCTGCACGGTCGGCATCAATACTTCGAGGCCGTCGCTTTTGTTCATCTCCTCGCGCACGATGTTCTCCACCTTGCGCAGCACGCGCACCCCCAGCGGCAGCCAGCTGTATAAGCCGGAGGCCAGGCGGCGAATCAGGCCGGCGCGCAGCATCAGGCGATGGCTGGTGATTTCGGCATCGGCAGGGATCTCTTTAAGCGTGGTAATCGGGAATTTTGATAAGTACATGGGAATGGTTGGCTCAACTGGCTATCGTGAGCTCGCATTCTACGAGGGCAGGGGGTTTGAGTACAGTTAGTATTTGCGATTTCCGTAATAAATACAGATGCTTCATGACCGGCGCTGAGCTGATCGGGAGTAGCTCTCAGGCTTTTCGCCGCATTGTTGTGAGGATGGATTTTGCGGCGGCTGGCCGGTGAAAAGATTACCTAAAAAGTGCCGCCATCCCAGCCCCACATATGCCGGGCAGGGTTGCTGAACTCTATATAAATTCGTGAAGGTGATACGTCCAGCTTGCTCTGGATAAAGCCGCAGAGATGCGCGGAATAATCGCCGGTCTTCGATTCATCCAGGCCCAGGCTTTTGAGTTTGATGTGGACAGCAGCCTCTTCGCTACCGCCAAACAGCAGGGGAGTATCGGCATTAATGATCACCATGACATAGCTCTCGGGCTTGCCGAGCATGCCGGCGATAATTCGGGAGGCGTCTTTGCCGAGGGCGGTGCTGTTCTGGATGCTGAGGTTGGTAGTGATCTGTAATAAGGGCATTTCAGGGTTCTCGTATGGTTGGGAAATTGTCGGATTCAGGATGAATTGGCTGCGGAAGTGGGGAGCGGCCCAAATTTCCCACTCTCTCGCTTCGATCCGCCTGTACCCGACAGCCTCTCAGGTTTTATTTGCAGTATTGACTGATGTTGGCCCGGATTTTATTCAGGCGTTGATTGCGATCAGCAACGCTCAGTTTTCGTATTTCACCATTGTCGCCTTTTTCATGGATGTCCGCGGTTTTTTCAACCGTCTTGAGTCGGGCGCGCTCGTTTTTGCAGTAGGCGTCGCGTTCCTGCCGGGCTTTGTCATCCTCACTGAGGTCGGTGCCGGCGGCCTCGTCTTCAGTATCGTCGGGGCGTGTGGCGGGGGTAGATTCGTTGAGCTGCACGACCTCGGCCGATGCAGTCTGCGGACGCTGACTGCCGTAGTGGGTTTTTCCGTTGTCATCCACCCACTTGTAAACCCCGGTGGCGAAGGCTGCGGGGGCGAGCATGAAAGCCAGCATCAGCAAGGCCAGTAGCTTGAGATAGCGATGGCGTTCAGTAATATTATGGATAGGGGTTTCAGTATATTTTTTCATGGTTTTTGGCGCTGCATGGATGTTAGTATAAGTAAAACTTATTGGGCCAATGAGGCTTTATTTCTAATTATGGCAGATCGTAGATTAAAAATATTTCATACCGTAGCCCGGCTGCTTAATTTTACCAAAGCGGCTGAGGAATTGTATATGACACAGCCCGCTGTGACTTTTCAGATCCGGCAGCTTGAAGAGCAGTTTAACACCCGTTTATTCGACCGTACGCATAATAAGGTGACATTAACCGATGTCGGCCGTGAGGCATATGAGTACGCTGACCGGATTCTCAAGCTGTACGAGGACATGACGCGTAGCATCACCGATATGACCGGCGATGTCAGTGGTCGTGTCGCGTTGGGTGCAAGCACCACTATCGCCGAGTATATGCTGCCGCTGATGATCGGCGAGTTCAAGGTTAAATACCCCGACGTGATGATCAGTCTGAAAGAGGCCAACACCGAGGATATTGTTTCCATGGTGGAGAACAATGTCATTGACCTCGGCATTGTCGAAGGCTACGTCACCAATAAAAATCTGGTGGTTGAGGAGTGCAAGAAGGATCAGCTGGTGGTGATTATGCCCAATAATCATCCGCTGGCGAATAAAGAGGAGGTGCATGTGAAGGAGATTGTGGCGCATCCGTTTATCGGTCGCGAGCTCGGCTCGGGAACGCAGGAGGTGGTCACCAAATACATAGAGCAGCATGGCGATCAAGATCTGCTTGATGTCTGTTTCGAGCTGAGCAGCCCCGAGGCCATTAAGGGTGCGGTCGAAGCAGGTATGGGCATTTCCATCGTTTCCAAAGCCACCATTTTGAAGGAACTGCGTCTGGGTTCACTGACCGCGGTTAATTTATCGCCCAGGCTGGAACGGCCTTTTTCTTTCGTGCGCCAGCGCTATAAATTCAAGTCGCGTGCTGCTGATGAGCTGCTGAGCTTTGCCCAGGAATACTGTAAGAAGGGTTAATTATTTACGGTGCGCATCGATGTCGTGGTGACGTTAAGGCATTTAAAGTGTGAATGATATTATGAGTCGTGATACAAAAAAAATGATTGAGATTTTTGAGACCCTGAATGGCGAGCGACAGAAAAGTCTGCTGGAGTTCGCCGAGTTTTTGCAGTCCAAAGGTGATCTGGTGTCAAAAGAGGTGGCGGAGCCGGTTGAAATTCCGAGGCCGGATAACGAGACGGTGGTCGGTGCGATCAAGCGTCTGAAATCATCCTACCCGATGATCGATAGCATGAAAGTGTTCTCTTCCGCCTCGGAACTGATGACCGAGCATATGATAAAAGGCCGGGATGCCGATGAGGTGATTGATGAAATGGAAAGGATTTTTGAAGACTTTTATACGGAAATAATCAGGGATATGAAATGCTAAAAATTCTCAAGGCCTGGTACCATAAAAACTTTTCCGATCCCCAGGCGGTTATTCTGGCGCTGGTTATTATATCCGGAATCGCGGTTATCTTTTTTCTGGGCAATGTTCTGACACCGGTACTGGCGGGGATTGTCATTGCCTATGTACTGGAAGGGCTGGTGGGCAGGATAAGCCGTCTAGGCGTGCCGCGGCCGGTGTCTGTAATTATCAGCTTCAGCCTTTTTATCTCATCAATAGTGCTGCTGCTGTTTGGGCTGATACCACTGGTATCCCGACAGATCTCACAGTTAGTTACCAATCTCCCCGAAATCCTTAACAAAGTTCAGCAATTGGTGCTGCTGCTGCTTGAGAAATATCCAACGCTGGGTGTCGATAATCTTAAAGAGATGGTCTCCAGCATAAATGCAGAACTGGTAAGCCTGGGACAAACGCTATTGTCGGTATCGCTGTCTTCGGTTATTGATGTTTTTACCCTGGCGGTGTTTTTTGTAGTGGTGCCATTGCTGGTATTTTTTCTGCTCAGAGATAAAGAAAAAATTCTGCACTGGCTACAGTGGTTTTTGCCTGAAGGCCGTGGGCTGGCGTATGAAGTCTGGCGTGACATTGATGTCAAGATGGGCAATTACATTCGCGGTAAGCTGGTGGAAATTTTAATTGTCGGTGTAGTGACATACATCGCCTTCAAGATTATGGGGCTGAATTACGCGGCAACACTCAGTTTATTTGTCGGCCTGTCGGTAATCATTCCCTATGTTGGTGCGCTGGCGGTAACCTTTCCGATCGCTTTGATTGCGTGGTTTCAGTGGGGCGCCAGCAGTGAATTTGTTTACGTGATCGTTATCTATATGATCATTCAGTTTATTGATGGCAATATTCTAGTGCCGCTGCTTTTTTCTGAAGTCGTTAATATGCATCCTGCGGCAATCATTATCGCAGTGCTGGTGTTTGGTAACTTATGGGGTTTCTGGGGCGTATTTTTTGCCATTCCTCTGGCAACCTTGATTCAGTCAGTGTTGAATGCCTGGCCGGCAATGCAGGCGCATAAAAACACTGGCTGAAACGTTAAGTGCCGGTGCTGCTGGCCAGGATATGTTCTGCACCAATGCTTTCAACTCTGTTTCGGCCGCTGCGCTTTGCTTTGTACAGTGCCTGATCAGCGCGCTTTATAAAGGTTTCAGCGGTGTCATCAAGCAGCAGATCTGCGACGCCAAAACTGGCAGTAAAGTTATCGGCGGTTTCGATTTCGGTCTTCTCAATAACCGTTCTTAATTTTTCCGCCACGGAATGAGCGTTTTCTACACTCACGTTGGGCATCAGAATCATGAATTCTTCACCGCCCCAGCGTGCGAACATATCTATTTCTCGAATGTTTTCGTGAATCTGTTTTGAGAATTTCCTGATGACCCTGTCGCCGACATCGTGACCGAATGTATCGTTGATTTTTTTGAAGTGATCAATGTCGCACATAATAATGGATAAGCTGTTCTGGTAGCGTTTGCTGCGCTCTATCTCCGTGGCCAGCAGCTCATTGAATTTTCTTCGGTTGTATATAGAGGTGAGTGGGTCTGTAATGGAGAGTTTCTCCAGCTCTTCGACGAGGCGCTGGTGTTCAATGTTCTCCGCTTCCAGTTCGGCGATAGTAAGTTCAAGACGGAAGTGGTATTTTTTGAGTTTGAGGGTCATGTCATGAATGATAGCCAGCAGTCGTTCAGTATAGGCGGAGAAAATCAGGAACAGTAACACCACGAAGGCGCGCATCCACAGTTCCTCGCCGCGAGGGTTGAAACAATTTTGCAGAAAGGTGGTGCCTTGCTCGGAGAATAGTGAGTAAATAAACGCATCTACAATCCAGTAGATGATGGCGAGTAGAACGCCAAGAATGGTTATTTTATTGTGCATGCGATCCCTGCCATGAAAATGTGGTTAAAAAATTTAGTCGTTTATGCGTCTGTTGCATAATGGAATTTGTCTCTTCCATGTGCTTATATTGCTTAACAACGATACACGCGTAGTGATTGTAACCTCTGCCGATTAATTAGGGTTAAAAATATGGCTACAGTGCTTTTGCAGCGGTAAGCACCTCTTCAACGTGTCCCTTAACTTTGACTTTACGCCATTCCTGTCTTAATACGCCCTGCTCGTCGATAAGAAAGGTGCTGCGCTCGATGCCGCGTACCTGTTTGCCGTACATGTTTTTCATTTTGATCACATCAAACTGGGAGCAGAGCGATTCATCCTCATCGGCGAGCAGGTCGAAGTTGAATTGTTGTTTGCTGAGGAAATTTTCGTGTGATTTGATGCTATTGCGTGATACCCCGAGGATGACGGCATTGTGCTTTGCAAAATGGGCGTTGGCATCCCGGAAATCCTGCCCCTCTGTGGTGCAGCCGGGGGTGCTGTCTCGAGGGTAAAAATACAGCACAACTTTTTTTCCGTTGTAGTCTTCCAGGTTTATGTTTTTGTCGCCGGTTGCGGCAATGCTGAAATTTTTTACTTTTTTTCCAATACTTATCATGGGTTATCTCAGATATCAGGTTGGGATTAAGTTATCGCTAATGCTGTTGGTTGGCCGGCGATTTATGACAGTTGTTCATGCCTGCTATGGGCAATGAAGGTCCGCTCATTGTTTAATTTTACCAGGTAAATGGAGGGAAGTTTAAACAATGGTCGGCAGTTGTAGTAGGGGCGACACGACTGGCGGGTGTTTTTACAGGACTTGTGGCAGGAAAGCCGGCTTTATCTTACGATGATGTCACTGCTGAGCTGGCTGAGTTCGCGATCAATTAAGTCATGGTCGTGAAAATTCATTTCCAGTAAACGCCGCAGCTGCTTAAGGCTCTCTATGTCTATGCTCAGATATTGCAGGCCCCAGTGATCGGTGTCGGTGTGTTTGATTCTGGCGCGGGCGTTGATGACGACGTCATTCGCTAGAAAAAGAGCCACGGCGCAGGGGTTGCTGGGATTGACCTTAATGTTGGTAGGCGGCTCCACCAGCATGCCATTGAGTGAAATATCCAGCAAATTGCAGGTCCATTCTTCATCCCCGCACTGCATGACGATTTCAGCTATAAAAGGCACTCGCGTGAAACGACGCCGTTCCTGACTGCTATTTTTGTAATTTTCTCTGGACATGTATCGGAGTATAGACATTAAACGCGGCGTATTTATAAATTTGGGACGTTATTTATTGAAATTAGAGGGAAAAGTTGCTTAACTGTGCGCCCTGTTTCCGGCTTAACCAAGACCGTGTGAACACCCCCAGAATTCGAGCCGTATGGTCGGGAATATTATGTTTCGTGGAAGTATGGTGGCATTAGTCACCCCAATGTTTGTTGATGAAAGTCTTGATTACGAGAGCCTGGCAAGGCTGGTTGAGTTTCATATAGAAAATGGCACCTCGGCGATCGTATCCATGGGTACCACCGGGGAATCGGCGACTCTGGAGATGGATGAGCACTGTGAAGTGATCCGCCGCACCGTGGGAATGGTCAGAGGTCGCATTCCAGTGATTGCCGGCACCGGCGCCAACTCCACCACCGAAGCGATACAGCTCACCCGGTGTGCGCGCGAAGCGGGGGCCGCGGCCTGTCTACTGGTCACCCCTTATTATAACAAGCCGACTCAGGAAGGGCTGTATCTGCATTACCGGAAAATCGCCGAAAGTGTCGATATTCCGCAGATTCTCTATAATGTCCCGGGGCGAACCGCCTGTGATATGTTGCCGGATACGGTCGCGCGTCTGGCCCCGATCCCGAATATCATCGGCATTAAAGAAGCCACCGGCAATTTGAACCGTTTGCAGGAAATCCGGTCGAAAGTGCCTGATGATTTTGAGATGTTTAGTGGCGATGATGAAACCGGTATCGAATTTATGCTGCAAGGCGGTCACGGCGTGATTTCTGTCACTACCAATGTGGCACCCAAAGCGATGGCGGCAATGTGTGCTGCGGCGCTGGCAGGTGACCGTGATACTGCCGAGGCTATAAACCGGCCGCTGCGAGGTTTACATAAAAACCTGTTTCTGGAAGCCAATCCCATCCCTGTTAAATGGGCGCTGGCTGAGATGGGGCTAATCCCACCCGGTATCCGCCTGCCACTGACACCTTTGAGTGAGCAATATCACCAGCCCTTACGTGAAGCTATGCAACAAGCCGGAATACTTTAGATGGTTAAAAATATTTACTTCGTAGCGATTGCTGCGGCACTAATTGCAGCAGGTTGCAGTTCCGATGGCAATGAGCGCCGTCAGAAATACATCGATGCTGATTATTACACCCGATTGGAGATCCCGCCTGATCTCACCCCCACCAATGAAAGCAAGCAGCTAACCACCCCCAAACCTGCAGATGAAGCGATGGCGAAGTTCAAGCAGGATACAGCTAATCTGGGTGGACCTAAAGCGGAAGCCAAGGTGTCCAAGGCCGTCGGCGTGGCAGGCACGCATTTGCAAACCGGCAATGGCGTGTTCTGGCTGGAAGTTGAGAAAGAGGCTGGTGAGTTGTGGCCGGAGTTGAGTGCATTCTGGAGTAATGAAGGCATAAAGGTCATTCGTAGCGAGCCTGTGCTGGGAATTATCGAGACGGACTGGGTGAGCAAATTACAGATTGATGATGATGCCGGGTTTTTCAGAAAGATGTTTAATACCGTTGATCCGGACAGGTTGGACAAGTTCACCCTGCGCATCGAACCCGTGCCGGGGCAGGACAAAACTAAAATCTTTATGTCGCATTCAGGCCTCGAAAAATTGGTGGAAGGTGATGACGTGAACTGGCGCAGCCGATGCAGTGATGAGGCGCTGGAGCATGAAATGCTGAATCGTCTGGCCCTGTTTGTGGGGCTGGATGCAGTGCAGTCGGAAAAAGTGTCTGAAAACTACCGGCCTTATACCTCAAGGGTTAGAGTACCTGAAGACAATGTGAATACTCTATATGTCACTGGCAACATGGAGTTTGTCTGGGGGCGCACCTTGCGCGCACTGGATCGTCAGAAAATGGATGTGCAGGCAATAGACGCGCCGGCACGCCGGATAAAAGTAGCGATTGAAAACATCAGTAACGAAAGCATTGGCCAGGAGCGCGATGAAATTGCCGAATCCAGCTGGTTGATGCAATGGTTAAGAGGTTCGGGTGAGGATTATGCAGAAGATTCAAGTCGGCAATTTACACTGAAGTTTGAGCAGAATGATGACGTAGTGCGTCTGGATATTCTGCGTCACGATGGTGAACCCGCCGAGAGTGTTCTGGCCGAGCAATTCAGAAAGAGTCTGGCCATAGAGCTGCAATAACCTTTCGTGTTGATCGCTGACAGCGAGTGGCGATTTCGCCTTAGCCAAAAAAAACCGCCTGCAGGCGGTTTTTTTTGTATCGAAAAATGGTTAATGGTTTACAAAAGCCATCAAGCCTTTTCGTATGGCGGTACTACAGCTTGCATCCAGCCTGCTGATCCTTGATACCGAGAGCATAGAACAGTTTGGTTGCGGGGCAGAATCCGGTGAATCCCATCTGGAACAGGTTTGCACCAACGAAGAAAGTGAGCCATAACCAGCTCAGGTTCGCCAGATTGATCTGACCGGTAAAATGAGCGGCGGTCAGGCTACCCATGATGACGATGCCGGCAAAAATCCCGATTACACTAAAAATTTTCATATTTTGTCTCCATGTTTTATTTGTTCTGGTGTTCGTCTTTTTTTACAGACAGCCGAATAATAGCATTTGTAAATTGTCACGGAATTATTTTTTAATCCTCTGCTAAAGCAGTGACAGGGCTGTTATGCAGTTATGACTGCTTGGTATTTGAAATTAACGCATAGGCCGAATGATTGTGAATCGATTCAAAATTCTCAGATTCGATAGTATAGGCCAGAATGCGGTCATCGGCGTTCAGTCTGGCAGCAACATCACGCACCATGTCTTCCACAAACTTGGGATTGTCGTAAGCGCGCTCGGTGACGATTTTTTCATCGGGACGTTTTAATAAGCCATAGAGTTCGCATGAGGCTTCTTTTTCAACGATGTCGATGATCTCTTCGATCCAGATAAAACCATTGGTGCAGACATCAACGGTCACGTGCGAGCGCTGATTATGTGCGCCGCGGTCTGAAATCTTCTTCGAGCAGGGGCACAGGCTGGTTACGGGCACAACCACTTTTACGTTAATGGTGGGCTTGTCATTTTTCTGCGTGCCGATCAGGCTGACTTTATAGTCGAGCAGACTTTCCACGCCGGAAGCGGGCGCCTTCTTGTTCACAAAGAAGTAGAAGGACATTTCGATGTGGCCGCACTCTGCGTCAAGCCGCTCGGTCATTTCCGAAAGCATCACCTTGAAGGAGTCGACGGTGATCTCCCAGTTGTGGCTATTCAGTATCTCCACGAAACGCGACATGTGTGTGCCTTTGAAATTGTGCGGCAGGTCGACATACATATTAAAGTTGGCAACGGTATGCTGAATTTTTCCGGCACGGTCTATTACCTGAACAGGGTGACGAATATCCTTGATGCCGACTTTGTCGATGGCGATAGCACGGTGATCCTGGCTACTTTGTACATCCTGCATATCGCTCACTTCAGTAGGTTTTGCGTTGTTAGTATCGGTCATGTTAATCGTTCTCTTCGCTGTATGTAACGCAGGCGCGCTCGGTTTCCCATAAGGTCAGGGCGCTGACCTTGATGGAATCGGTATTCAATTGGGCCGAAATCTCATGGTATATATAGGCGGCAATGTTTTCCGCAGTCGGGTTGATTTCGGTAAAGGGCTCGAGTTCGTTAAGGTAACGGTGATCCAGTCTGTCGCCAACTTCCCGGGCGATGGTCTTCATCTTTTTAAAATCGACGCCCATGCCCATCTCATCCAGCGAAGTGGCGACGGCTTCCAGTTCAACCTTCCAGTTGTGGCCGTGCATCCGGCTGCAGGCACCGGGGTAGTCGCGTAATGTGTGTGCTGAAGCAAATTCAGTGACGACTTTCAGCCGGTAGCGTGCAGACATTGATATTTTTCTATTTATATTAAAGTTAAAAGAAACAAATATAATACTTGAGTAAAATGGTAGGATATTCTAAACGAATTGCGTTATATTCGCAATTGCCGATTGACGCGACTCAAAATGCTCTGTTTGATGCCTTCTGCATCCAGTCCCCAGTCGGCCATAATCTCCGTCTGGCTGCCCTGTTCGACGTACTCATCAGGGAAGCCAAGGTGCAGCATATCGATGCTGATCGACTGCGCCGCCAGGTATTCGCCGACGGCGCTGCCGGCACCACCGGCAATCGCATTTTCTTCCAGAGTGACGACCAGCGTGTGATTCTGTGCCATCCGGCTGATGGCGGCTTCATCCAGCGGTTTAACAAAGCGCATGTTCACCAGTGTGGCATTGAGCTCTTCGGCGACGCTACGTGCACTCGCCAGCAGTGGGCCGAAAACCAGCAGGGCGATATTCTCGCCTTCGCGTTCAATCCGGGCTTTGCCGAAATCGACAGCACTTAAGGTTCCGGCGGGAATTTTGCCGCTGCCACTGCCGCGTGGGTAGCGCACGGCAGCCGGGCCGTCATGCAAAAAGCCGGTGGTGAGCATGGCTCGGGCCTCGATTTCGTCGGCCGGGGTCATGATCACCATATTGGGAATGCAGCGTAAAAAACTGATGTCGTAGGCACCGGTATGGGTGGGGCCATCGGCACCTACTATGCCGGCGCGATCCAGAGCAAACAGCACCGGCAGATTTTGCAGCGCGACATCGTGAATCAGCTGGTCGTAGGCGCGCTGTAAAAAAGTGGAGTAAATCGCTACCACCGGTTTGAGGCCGTCGCAGGCCATACCTGCCGCCAGTGTGACCGCGTGCTGTTCGGCAATGCCGACATCGAAATAGCGGTCGGGAAATTTCTCCGAGAACTCCACCAGTCCCGAGCCTTCGCGCATGGCGGGGGTGATGCCGATCAGGCGCGGGTCTTCGGCGGCCATATCGCACAGCCAGTCACCAAATACGCGGGTAAAGGTGATGGCCGGGGTGGTCTTGTTTCTGGATTCGCCGGTGGCGGTGTCGAAGCTGCTGACGCCGTGATATTTACCGGGATCATCTTCGGCCGGGAAATAGCCCTTGCCCTTGCGCGTCACCACGTGCAGAAAACAGGGGCCTTTATGGTTGGAGAGGTTTTTAAGTACCGGAATAAGCACGCTGAGATCATGCCCATCCACCGGGCCGAAATAGTTGAAGCCGAGTTCTTCAAACAGCGTGCCCGGCACCACGATACCTTTAAGGTGTTCTTCGGTGCGGCGGGCGATTTCTAAAAATCCGGGGATGTTTTCCAGAACTTTCTTGCCGCTCTCGCGCACCGTGGAATAGAGGCTGCCGGAGAGTACGCGGGTGAGGTGATTGGAGAGGCCGCCGACGTTGGGCGAGATGGACATGTCGTTGTCATTGAGGATCACCAGCAGGTCGGCGTCGCTGTCACCGGCGTGATTCATGGCTTCAAAAGCCATGCCGCCGCTGAGTGCGCCGTCACCGATGATGGCCACGGTTTTTCGGCGCGAGCCGGTCTGGCGCGCGGCGATGCTCATGCCCAGCGCCGCGCTGATCGAGGTGCTGGCGTGTCCGGTGCCGAAGGCGTCGTGTTCACTTTCCTCGCGTTTGGGGAACCCGGCCAGGCCGCCTTTCTGGCGCAGCGACTTCATCTGTTCGCGACGGCCGGTAAGAATTTTATGCGGATAGGTCTGGTGGCCGACGTCCCAGACCAGCCGGTCTTCGGGGGTGTTAAAAATGTAGTGCAGGGCGATGGTCAGTTCGATGGTGCCCAGACCGGCGGATAAATGCCCGCCGGTGCTGGAAACGCTCTCCAGCAGAAAGCTGCGCAGCTGTTGCGCGAGGGGAGTGAGCTGGCTTTGCGGCAGCTTGCGCAGATCCTCCGGGGAGTTGATCGATTCGAGCAGCGCCCAGTGCAGATGGTTGGTCGGATTATGGTTGGACATAATCAGAAGTTTCTCTCGATAATGTAATCGGCGATCCAGCGCAGGGTGTCGGCTTTTTCGCCCAGTGGGGCAAGGTGTTCGATGGCCTGATTGTGCTGTTCCCGGGCGCGCTGTCCGGCCGCGTCCAGACCAAGAATGGCGGGGTAGGTCGGCTTGTCGAGTTTCTGATCCGAGCCCTGGGTTTTGCCCAGGGTGGCGGTGTCGCTGGTGACGTCAAGAATGTCATCCTGTATCTGGAAACAGAGTCCGATGCAATGCGCATAGCGGTCGAGCATAGCCAGTTCATCAGCGCTGATTTCGGGGTTGCACAGGCCGCCCAGCATGGCGCTGGCGCGAATCAGGGCGCCGGTTTTGAGGCTGTGCATGGCCTCCAGCTGCTGTAGAGAAAGCTCATTGCCGACCGCAGCCAGATCAATGGCCTGCCCGCCGGTCATGCCCCGCGCGCCGGTGGCGGTGGCCAGTTGCGTGATCATTTTCAAACGTTGCTCGCCGGACAGGCCGGGAGTGCTAGCGTCGCCCAGAACTTCAAAAGCCAGGGATTGCAGTGCATCTCCCGCCAGAATGGCGGTGGCTTCGTCGAAGGCTTTGTGACAGGTGGCACGGCCACGACGCAGATCATCATCATCCATGGCGGGTAAATCATCGTGGATGAGTGAGTAGGCGTGGATCATTTCGACGGCGCAGGCGGGAATATCCAGCAGATCTGCATGGGCTCCGGTAGCCATGCCCGCGGCATAAACCAGCACCGGACGGATGCGTTTGCCGTCACCGGTCAGTGAATAATGCATGGCTTCGCCCAGTTTCAGCTCGGCGGCAGGCATCAGTCTCAGGTGATTTTCCAGGGCGAGATTAACCCGCTGCCGGTAATGTTGCATAAAAGACTGTAGCTGACTGGAATGGGGCATCGGTGTTCCGGGTCAGTCCTTTAGTTCGAAGTCTTTTTCCAGAACTTTGCCGTTTTTCTCTATCAGTTCCTGAACTTTAAGCTCGGCGCTCTGCAAGGCCTGCTGGCATTCGGAGGTCAGGCTGATGCCTTTTTCGAAACGGCTTAAGGCCTCCTCCAGATTCAGGTCACCCTGTTCCATTTCTTCAACCAGGGTTTCAAGTTGGGACAGTGACTGTTCAAAATTGATCTTTTTCTTGGCCATGGAGGGCGCCTCGGACAGATGTGGGTGTCTATTAAATGATGTCTATTAAATAAGGACTGTATTCTAACTGAGTGCTTTACCGGATGTATATTTTTTGTCCGGACGGTAAAAAAGCACTGAATACAATCAGGCTAAATTAGTCCGCGAAAAACCCGAATGATGCGAAAAAATAGCGCATGGAAATACTCAGCTGATGGAAATCGCCGCTTCCATCAGTTCGCTGATGCGCTGTACCGGGATGATTTTCAGGCCCTCGATGACGTCGTTCTTGCGGGGCATATTGGCCTTGGGAATAATCGCCACCTTGAAGCCGTGTTTGGCGGCTTCGCGCAGGCGTTCCTGGCCGTTGGAGACCGGGCGGATTTCACCGGCCAGGCCGATTTCGCCAAAGGTAAAGGTGTCGGTGGGCAGGGCGCGGTTTCTGAAACTGGAGAGGGCAGCAAGCAGCAGCGCAGTGTCGGCACAGGTCTCGGTGAGGCGCACCCCGCCGACGACATTAATAAACACGTCCTGATCGTACATGGCGATGCCGCCGTGGCGATGCATCACCGCCAGCAGCATGTTCAGACGATTGGGATCCATGCCCAGACTGACCCGGCGCGGGTTGGCGCTGTGGCTGTCGTCCACCAGCGCCTGCAATTCCACCAGCATGGGGCGGCTGCCTTCGCGGGTGACGGTGATGATGCTGCCGGGCACCGGTTTTTCGTGCCGCGAGAGGAAGATCGCCGAGGGGTTGTTAACGGTTTTCAGCCCCTCTTCGGTCATGGCGAACACGCCGAGTTCGTTGACCGCGCCAAAGCGGTTCTTGACCGCACGGATCATGCGGTAGCGCTCGCCGGGGTCGCCCTCGAAATAGAGCACGGTATCGACCATGTGCTCCAGAACGCGGGGGCCGGCAAGCGTACCCTCCTTGGTGACGTGGCCGACCAGAAACAGTGAGGTGCCGGTGTGTTTGGCGAAGCGCACCAGCTGCGCGGCGCTTTCACGCACCTGGGCCACGCCCCCCGGAGCGGATTGCAGGGTCTCTGTGTAGATGGTCTGGATGGAGTCGATCACTATGACCCGGGGTTTTTCCCTGGAGGCCAGCATGATGATGCTTTCAACGCAGGTTTCGGAGAGCAGTTGCAGCCCTCTTCCCGCCAGCCCGAGGCGCCTGGCACGCAGGCTGACCTGTTGCAGCGATTCCTCGCCGGTGACGTACAGGCTGGGCAGGTCGTTGGCGATGGCCGCCAGCGTCTGCGTTAACAGGGTGGATTTGCCGATGCCGGGGTCGCCGCCGATCAGGGTGACCGAGCCGTGCACCAGGCCGCCGCCCAGCACCCGGTCAAGCTCACCGATGCCGGTGGAGGTGCGCGCTTCGGCCTCCATTTGTATGTCTTCCAGACGATAAATGTGGGCGGTGGTTTTGCTTTTGCCGGCGAAGCCCGAGCGCTTGTCGCCCGCCACCGAAAGGCTTTCGGTCATGCAGTTCCATTCGCCGCAGTCACCGCATTGCCCGGCCCATTTGGAATGGCTGGTGCCGCAGCTGCTGCATACATAAAGAAGTTTTGATTTGGCCATTTAGTTATTCATCTGGTCAGTGTCTTCGCCATGTTCATCATGCTTCTCTGGCTCTTCGTTCTTTTTGGCTAATGGCCGTATGCGCACTGTCTGCACGGTGTTATTGCTGGTGCGCATGATTTCAATCGAATAGTTGTTGATCAATACGCTGGTGCCGGGTTCGGGGATCATCTCCAGGTGTTCCAGAATCAGTCCGTTCAATGTCTTGGGGCCGCCCAGAGGCAAAGACCAGCCCATGCTGCGATTGATTTCACGGATGTGGGCACCGCCGTCGATGAGGTAGCTGCCGTTTTCCTGGGGGCGAATATCAAAATTGCGGGTGGGCGAATCGGTGGTGAATCTGCCGACAATCTCTTCCAGAATATCTTCCAGCGTGACCAGCCCCTGAATGCTGCCGTATTCATCGACCACCAGTGCGGAGCGTCTTTTTTTCTTCTGGAAATTGAGTAGTTGCCGGGTCAGGGAAGTACCGGCGGGAATGAAATAGGCTTTGCGAATGAGGGAGTTGACGCTCTCTATATTCAGTTCACCTCGCGCCAGCAGATGCAGCACCTTGCGCAGATGCAGCACCCCGACAATATTGTCGATACTGTCATGATAGACCGGAACCCGGGTGCGCTGGCTGTGAGTGATCTGCCGTTCAATATTTTTCCAGTCATCGGTGAGGTCGATGCCGGTAATCTCATTGCGCGGAATCATAATGTCTTCAACGCTGGTATCTTCAAGGTCAAGAATGCGCAGCAGCATTTTGGAATGTTGATCAGGGATAAAATGTCTGGTCTCATGAACTACCGCGCGAAATTCATCGGCGCTGAGAGTTTCTGTTTTGCCTTCCGACGCATGCACACCGAACAATGCCAGCAGGCGGTTGGCAATGGCATTGATCATCCAGACAAAGGGATAAAGGATTTTCAGTAACGGCGTGTAGAGGTAAGCGGCGATAAAAGCCACCTTTTCCGGTTTGAGCGCCGCCAGGGTTTTGGGCGTGACCTCGGCAAAGATTAGCACCACCAGCGTCAGCACAATGGTGAGAATGGCGATGCTGGCATCACCGAAAACACGAATGAAAATAATGGTCGCCAGTGCTGTGGCCAGAATGTTGACGAAGTTGTTGCCGAGCAGGATCAGGCCCAGCAGACGATCCGGTCGCTGCAACAGCCGACTGGCCAGTTTGGCGCCGCGATGGCCCTCATCGGCCAGATGTTTTAAGCGATAGCGGTTCAGGGTCATCAGTGCCGTTTCCGAGCCGGAGAAAAAGGCGGACATCAGAATCAGCAAAAAAAGGATGAGCAGCAGAATATCGGTTGAGATATCGTTCAAGAATTAAGTTCTCTCTATTGCTAACGGGGCTGTTTATGTAGGGTGGTCGGTGGCAGCCGAATTTTAGTTTAGCAGTATTTCCAGGACGAACTTGCTGCCGAAATAGGCCAGCATCAGACTAAAAAATCCCCCCAGTGTCCAGCGGATGGCGGTGCGTCCACGCCAGCCGATAAAGCGGTGTCCGAACAGCAGGATGGCAAACACAAACCAGGCGAGAATCGAAAGCACGGTTTTGTGCACCAGATGCTGGGCGAAAATATCATCGATAAAAATAAAGCCGCTGAGCAGGGAGATGCTCAGGCAGGCAAAGCCAATGGTAATGGTTTCAAACAGCAACGATTCCATGGTGGTTAACGGTGGCAGAAGTCGAATAAAACCGCCCGGTTGATGCCGGTGTAAAAAACGGTTCTGTATCGAAAGCATGATGGCATAGGCGGCGGCAAGCCCGAGAATGCTGTAGGCGATAATCGAGCTGATGATGTGGAACAGCAGTCCGCTGGAGTCGGATACCATAATGAAATGACCGGTTGATTGCAGGCTGTCCAGAATAATGGTCAGCACGGCTATTGGTATAACCACGATGGCCAGTATTTCAATCGGGTGTCTTAACGATGAAAACAGGATCAGCAGGGTAATACTGGCGCTGATCAGAGACAGGCTGCTGTAAAAACCAAAACTGATGCCGATGGGGGTAATGATGGTGGTGTAGAGCAGGAAGCCGTGCATGGCTACTGCCAGAAAACCCGGTGCCAGCAGTAACGGTTTATTCAGATTTTTAAAGGCCGGGTGTTGTTTCAGACGCAGAAAAATACCGAGCGTGCAGAGGATGTAGAGTGTAGTCGCGGTGAGTGCTGCAAAAGTTATATTCATGTTTGTCTATAATTACGCAAATATTTGTGATTACGGCAACGGCCACAAAAGCTATAATGCGCGACCTGGTCGGTTGTTTAATGGCGGCCATGTTAGCATCAAGTGGCAAAAACAGAAACGAGCATAAAGGTGATTAATGAAAATCCGTGTTTCTGGATGCAGCGGAGGCATTGCCAAAGGAGGCGCGACCGTTTTAAGTTATAATCTTTTATTTGTCCGGTCCTATAAAATGGACCAAATTCCATTTATGCAATATTTCAGGTGAACCATGTTTGACGGACTCAGTGAACGTCTGGCCTCCACCGCCCAGAAACTACGCGGGCAGGGCCGATTAACCGAAGCCAATATAGAAGACACGCTGCGCGATGTACGCCGGGCGCTGCTCGAAGCCGATGTTGCGCTCCCCGTGGTGCGCACATTTATCGACGAGGTCAAGCAGCGCGCGCTGGGCGAGGAGGTGCTGACCAGCCTGAAACCGGGTCAGGTGTTCATCAGTATCGTCCAGCAGGAACTCATCAAGGTGATGGGCGAGCAGAACGAGAAGCTCAATCTGGCGGTGCAGCCGCCCGCCGTTATTCTGATGGCCGGCTTGCAGGGGGCGGGTAAAACCACCACCGTTGCCAAACTCGCCAAACTGCTGCAGGAACGTGAGAAAAAGAAAACGCTGGTAGTGAGCTGTGATATTTACCGCCCGGCGGCGATCGAGCAGCTGAAAACCCTGGCGGCTCAGGTCGGGGCTGAATTTTTCCCCAGCAACATTGAGCAGAAACCGGTCGACATTGCCCGCGCCGCGGTGGACTACGCCCGCAATCATCACATCGATGTGGTGCTGGTCGATACCGCCGGCCGCCTGCATATCGATGCTGAAATGATGGCCGAGATCCAGCAGATCCATGCGGCGGTCAATCCGGTGGAAACCCTGTTCGTGGTCGACAGCATGACCGGCCAGGATGCCGCTAACACCGCGCAGGTTTTCGATCAGGCGCTGCCCTTAACCGGGGTGATACTGACCAAGACCGACGGTGATGCCCGTGGCGGTGCCGCGCTCTCGATTCGCCAGATCACCGGCAAACCCATCAAGTTTATGGGGGTCGGCGAGAAGGTGGATGCGTTGGAACCCTTCCACCCCGATCGCGTGGCTTCACGTATTCTGGATATGGGCGATGTGCTTTCGCTGGTCGAGGATATGCATGCCAAGGTCGATCACGCCAAGGCCGAAAAGCTGGCGAAAAAACTCAAGAAAGGCAAGAGTTTCGACTTTAATGACCTCAAAGAGCAGTTTGAGCAGATGCAGAGTATGGGCGGTATGAGCGGCCTGATCGACAAAATGCCGGGCATGGGCGGCATGTCCGACAAAATCAAGAATCAGGTTAATGATCGTGAAATTCGTCGCATGATCGCCATCGTCAATTCGATGACCCCGCAAGAGCGCAGGTACCCGGATATCATCAAAGGCTCGCGCAAACGCCGTATTGCCCAGGGCAGCGGCCTGCAGGTGCAGGATGTGAATCGTCTGATGAAGCAGCAGTTGCAGATGAAAAAGATGATGAAGAAAATGTCCAAGGGCGGCATGGCGTCGATGATGAACGCCATGAAAGGGAAAATGCCCATGGGCGGGCCGGGCGGGGGCATGGGGTTCTAGCCTGTTGGCACAAACAGGTTAGTTCGATATCGAAATGAGTCGGGGCACCGCCCCGCTGCTGCTGTAGTTTCCGAACCTTGTTTTCCTGGAATTTGTTTGCAAACCACGCCCCATCCCCCGGCTGACTTTGTCAGCCCATCATTACCAAACCAATGCGGCGGTCACCAGTACGGCTGCTTCAGTGATTTCAACCAGCGCCCCGGCGGTATCGCCAGTGGTGCCGCCGAGGCGCTGCTGCATGAGCCATCGCAGGATGAACAATATGCCCGCCGTGGTAAGCAGCAGCCAAAATCCCGCCACACCGCTGATGAGTAGCACAGTCACCACAGTGAAAAAAACAGCCGCTATGCAGGCGTGGCGAGGAAGATGGTCGGCGAGCAGGCTGCCCAGGCCATGCGCCCGGACGTAAGGGGTGGTGAGGAAAAGCAATATCAGCGTGCTACGGCCGAGAACAGGTACTACCAGAAGAATCGCCCAATTTCCGTTCGCTATAATTTGGGTAAGTGCGGTGAATTTAATCAGGAGCACCAGAACCAGGGTGGTCACCGCCGCCGGGCCGCAATAAGGATCTTTCATGATCGCGAGCGTTCTGTCGCGATCACCGAAACCACCGATCCAGGCATCAGCGCTGTCGGCGAGGCCGTCAAGGTGCAGTGCGCCGGTCGCCGCTACCCAGAGGCTGAGCAATAACGCAGCGGCCACGAGCGCGGCGGCGTCACCGAGCATCCATGCCGGCACGGCAAGGAATGCGCCAAGCATCAGGCCGACCAGCGGGTAATAGAGCAACGAGCGCCCGGTTGCTTCGGCGTCCGGCTGTTGCTTGATCCGGATGGGGAGCACGGTAAGAAACTGCAAGGCAATGAGAAAGGAGCGCATGCTATATCCGCCTGATCGCATCGCAGGTTGACAGGATCTTGCCGGCGTCCCCGGCTTGCACACGATATAAGCCGCCGTGGTTGACCTCGAACGACTGCAACTGCGCAAGAGGCTGATCCAGCACATGGCAGAGCAGCGCGCGGATCACGCCTCCGTGGGTGACCACCAGTATCCGCCGACCTTCGTGGGCCATGACAATATCATGCCAGGCATCGAGCACCCGCGCCTGAAACAGTGCCAGTGGTTCCCCACCGGGTGGCGTGTTCTCCATCGGGTTTTCCCAGAAAAGGGTCAGTGCATCGGTATCGGTTTCCATCAGGTCGGCGGCACAACGTCCCTCCCAGGCACCAAAGTTCATTTCCATCAGCCGCGCGTCGAAGGTCTGCGGAATCGAATGTCGTCCGGCATATTCCCCGGCGAACGCGGCGCAACGAGCCAACGGTGAGCTGATTACCCGGTCCCAGCGCTGATTGTCACGGGTAGCCGCATGCATCTGATTGAGGCCGATAGCGGTCAGCGGGTCATCGGTGTGGCCGCGGAAGCAGTTGCCGCCTTCGACCTCACCATGGCGCAGGAGTCCAATCTGTATCATCCGCGCTTCTCCGACACGCCGGCCTCGGCAAAGGTGGCCATGTCGTTGTGTAACAGACAGGCCATACGCACCAGAGGTACAGTGATGGCGGCGCCGCTGCCTTCGCCCAGACGCATGCCCATATCGAGCAGCGGCCGGGCCTTGAGGGTATCGAGCACCAGACGGTGGCCGGGTTCAGCGGAGGTGTGCGAGTACAGGAGCCAGTGTTCGGTGCCGGGGCAGAGGCGCGTAGCGGCGAGTGCCGCCACCGTGCTGATGAAGCCATCCACCAGCACCGGCAGGCCGATGTGGGCGCAGGCGATATAGCTGCCGACCAGCGCCGCGATCTCGAAACCACCCAGGCGCCGTAGCGCCTCCAGCGGTATATCGTGGTGGCGGTTATGATATGCCAGCGCACGGCGGATGACTTCGGACTTGTGCGCCACCCCATGCCCGTCCAGGCCGGTGCCGGGACCGGCGAGCTGCTGCGGCAATGCATCGAGCAGCGCGCAGGCCAGTGCCGCTGCCGCAGTCGTGTTGCCGATACCCATCTCACCGCCGATGAATAGCTGCGCGCCGTTGAGCTGTGCGCTCTCAGCTGCAAGACGGCCGGCACCAAGCGCACCGGCGAGCTGGTGCTCACTCATGGCCGCCTCGCAGCTAAGGTTGGCGGTGCCGGGGCCGAGGTGATAGTCCTTCACCCCCTCGAGCGGGCCGGGATCGAAGGCCGTGCCGAGATTGATCACTTCAAGTGATGCGCCCAGAGCGCGCGCCGCCACGCTGATGGCGGCGCCTCCGCCTGCAAAATTCTTCACCATCTCGGCGGTGACTGCCTGCGGAAAAGCCGATATGCCCTCGGCGGCCACGCCATGGTCGCCCGCGAACACCGTGATGTGCACGCGATCCACGCACGGTTGTTCAGTTCCCTGTAAAGCGGCAAGGTGGATGGCGATGTCTTCCAGACGGCCGAGCGCACCGGGTGGCTTGGTGAGCCGGGACTGCCGGGCTATGGCGGCTTCGCGTGCGCCGGCATCGGCGCGTGCCGCAGGCATGGTCAGCCATTCGATGCCAGTGCCTTCCTTATCGATAAAGTCATTCATACAGGTTCTCCTTTTAAAATATGGGGCAGGCCCGCAACAGTGAGGATCACGCGATCACAACGCAGCGCCAGGTCCTGATGTAGCCTGCCGGCCTCGTCACAATAGCGGCGGCTCAGTTCGCCTAACGGCATGATGCCCATGTTGGTTTCATTGCTGACCAGGATAATCTGACCCGGCAATCCCGGCAGTGCATCAAGCAGCGCCATGCGTTCACGCTCCAGCGCAGTGGCATCTTCCGCTGTGAGCAGATTGGTGAGCCACAGGGTCAGGCAGTCAACCAGAATGCAGTGTCCAGCGCTCGCGTGTTCTCTCAACGCCGCCGCCAGCATCAGTGGTTCTTCGACCAGATGCCAATGATCCGGTCGATGCGCACGATGCGCCGAGATGCGTGCGCGCATCTCATCATCATTCGCCGTGGCCGTGGCGATGTAGGTCACCGGTGTGCCGCTGTCACCGGCAAGGCGTTCGGCCAGCCGGCTCTTGCCCGAGCGCACACCACCGAGGATGAGGGTTTTAAAAGTCTTCATGCCGGCACCGCCCTGGATTCAAGCAGCAACAACAGCTGGTTGGTATCGAGATGCTGCGCCACCGCATCAGCCAGACGCTCAATGGCAGTGTCGCGCAGGGCGTAATAATCCAGTGGCCGGGCCTCGTGCAGACCGGCCCAGACAAGCAGGGCATGACTCGCTTCCGACGATTCGAACAGGCCATGCAGGTAGCTGCCGAAAATCTGCCGGTCATCGCTGATAGCTCCATCCGGGCCGTGCGCAAGTTGCATGGCGGGTCTGGCCAGCGCCGCGCCGGTGGTCACGCCGGCATGAATTTCATAGCCGCTGACCGGGGCATCGGCAATCTCCAGCCGACCGCGGACATTGCGCAATTGTTTTTCGGAGGCCAGTGTCGTCTCCAGATCGAGCAACCCCAATCCCTCGGCACTGCCCGGATCACCTTCGAGTCCCCGTGGATCGTGGATATGTTGTCCCAGCATCTGGAAACCGCCGCAGATACCCATGAGCTTGCCGCCGTAACGCAGGTGCCGGTGGATGGCTTTATCCCAGCCACGGGCGCGCAGCCAGGCGAGATCGGCGCGCACGCTCTTGGAACCGGGCAGGATGATCAGGTCGGCCCCGCTTTCTGAAGGCGAAGAGAGAAAATGCAGATCCACCTGCGGGTGCAGGCGCAACGGATCGAAATCAGTGTGATTGCTGATGCGCGGCAGCATGGGCACGACGATGCGTATGTTGCCCTCTCCGCATGCGGGAGAAAGGCCGGGGGTGAGGGGGACGGCATCCTCCGCTTCCAGGTGCAGGCCCTGCAAGTACGGCAGTACGCCCAGCACCGGTTTTCCAGTGTGCTGCTCCAGCCAGTCGAGTCCCGGTTGCAGCAACGCGATGTCGCCGCGAAAACGGTTGATAACAAAGCCCTTGATACGCGCCCGCTCGCTTTCGCTCAACAGCGCCAGTGTGCCGACCAGATGCGCGAATACACCGCCACGGTCGATGTCGGCCACCAGAATCACCGGACAGTCCACCGCCTCGGCGAAGCCCATATTGGCGATATCGTTGTGGCGTAGATTGATTTCGGCGGGTGAGCCTGCACCTTCGACGATAATGGCCTCATAGCGAGCGGCGAGGCGTTGGTAGGATTCGAGTACCGCTGTCTGAGCGATGCGTTTGTAATCGTGATAATCGCGGGCGTCCATATTTGCGACCGCGCGGCCATGGATGATCACCTGCGCGCCGATATCGGTATTGGGCTTGAGCAGCACCGGGTTCATGTCGGTGTGCGGCGTCAGATTACAGGCCTGCGCCTGTACCGCCTGAGCGCGCCCGATCTCGCCGCCGTCGTCGGTGACGGCGCTGTTGAGGGCCATATTCTGTGGTTTGAAGGGCGCGACACGAATGCCCTGGCGCGCCAGCCAGCGGCACAGTGCCGTTACCAGCAGACTCTTGCCGGCATCGGAGGTGGTGCCCTGAACCATCAGAGTGCCTTTGCTCATGGGGCAGCCTCAAAGGGATGCGCCGTGGCAAAATCCGACAACGCAGTCTCCAGTCGCATCCAGTTCGCCTCGCTGCCCGGAAGGCCGAAGCGCAGGCTGGACGGTTGGGTGAACAGCCTGGTTAGGATGCTGCGGCGGGCCAGCGTCTCATGCAGATTCGCCGCGTATGGCGTACATAACCACTGGAACAGGTTGCAGCCACCGTCGGGAGTGAGTCCGTGCCTTGCGAGCAGTGCCCGCAGACGCACGTCGTCATCGGCAAGGCTTCGGCGAGTGCCTGCCTGCCAGGCGCGATCCGTCAGTGCGGCGGTAGCGACCCAGCGGGCGGGTGCGCTGATACTCCAGGGGCCGAGCAGGGTGTGCAGTTGCGCCAGCAGTGGCGGATGGGCGCAGACGAAACCGACCCGCGTCCCGGCCAGGCCGAAGAACTTTCCCAGTGAGCGCAGCACGATCAGGCCAGGTCGCGCACTGTAGTGGCACAGGCTGTGTTCGGGCGTGCCGTCCATGAACGCCTCGTCGACGACGAGCCAGCCGCCGCGCGCGGCGAGCCGCTGCTGCCAGTCGAGCAATTGCTCGAGCGCGAAGCGCGCCCCGGTGGGGTTGTTGGGGTGGATCAATATCAGCACGTCCGCTTGCGCCACCGCGTCTTCCACGCATTCCGCGCTGACGGGGGTAACGGCATGACCGGCGCGCCGCCAGGCAGCGGCATGTTCGGCGTAGCCGGGGGCAAGTACGCTCACGCGTGAGCGGGGACGAAGCCGCGGCAGGGCCTGAATCGCCGCCTGCGAACCGGCCACCGGCAACACGTGCCCGGTCTCGTAATAGCTTTGCGCGGCCTGTTCCAGCCCGTCCTCGTTTTCCGGCAGCCGCGCCCAGCACGATGCCGGTATTTGGGGCACCGGCCAGCCGTGGGGATTGATGCCGGTGGAGAGATCGAGCCATTGCTCCAGCGCGGTCCCGTAATGCGCCGCCGCCGCGCGCAGGCGGCCGCCATGGTGCAACAGTGTGGGCTGTTCAGGCGCTAAGGACATGATCGACAAGCCAGCCTCCTGTAAGCAAAATCAGTACCCAGAGCAATAGCGTGTGCCGTATCAGACGCAGCGCCCGGTCGATGTCCTCGAGCCGCGCATCATGGCCTTCACCCAGCGGCGGCCGAGCCTGCATCGCGCCGTGATAACTGGCCGGCCCACCAAGCACCACCCCGAGGCTGCCCGCGCCCGCCGCCATGACCGGCCCGGCATTGGGACTTTTCCAGAGCGTACCCTGGGATCGCCAGCAGCGCAGCGCACGTTTGAAATTGCCAAGCAGGGCATAACTCAGCGCGGTCAGCCGCGCCGGGATAAAATTCATCACATCATCCAGCCGCGCCGCCGCCCAGCCGAAGTGCAGGTAACGTTCGTTGCGGTAACCCCACATGGCATCCAGCGTATTGGCCAGGCGGTACGCCACCACCCCGGGGGCGCCCGCCAGCATAAACCAGAAAATGGCTCCGAAGACGGCGTCATTGCCGTTTTCCAGCACCGATTCCACCGTCGCCCTGGCGACGTCCTCGGCGTCCAGTGTTTCGGTGTCGCGGCTGACCATGAAGCCGACCCGCTGCCGAGCCGCGGGCAGGTCGTTGCTGAGCAAGGCGTCGCGCACGCGCCTGGCGTGTTCGCCGAGGCTCTTCCAGCCGATGGCCAGATAGAGCACGGCCACGTCGAACACGCCGCCCCAGGGCAGCGCGTCGATCAGCAGCGCGAGCAGGGTGAACGGCGTGAGCAACAGCGCCACCGCGAGGCCGCCGCGCGCACGCGAGCCGGTATGGAGACACCGTTCCAGCGCCTGCGCCAGCCGCCCGAACCCGACCAGTGGGTGGAAGCGGCGCGGTTCGCCAAATAACCCGTCAAGGACGAGGGTAGTGAATACGAGCAGTGTGGCCATGGTTAGTAGGCTGTCGGTGTCGGTTCGGCCTGCTCCGGCCAGCGGTTCTCGAACAGAACCTCATCAAGCGGCAATCGCTCCCCCCAGCCGGCCGCCTCGAACATTGGCTTCAGATAGAAGGCCTCGACATGGCCGATGCAGAGGAGGCCGATTGCCTTCGCTCCCTCGGGCAGAGCCAGCGCTTCGCCGATCGCCTGGGGAGCGAAGAAAGAGACCCAGCCAAGGCCGATCCCCTCCGCCCTTGCCGCCAGCCACATGTTCTGGATGGCGCAGCCCACCGATGCCACGTCCATCTCCGGCAACAATCGGCGGCCGATGAGGTGCCGTTCCCGTCCCGGCATCAGCGCAACGACCAGTAATTCGGCACAATCGAGCATCCCCTCGATTTTGACATCGCGAAACTCTTCATTGCGCGAAGGCAGCGCCTGGGCGGTGAGTTCCTTTTCTTCCATCACCAGCTGATGCAAATGCTGTCGTAGT
Organism: Gammaproteobacteria bacterium; assembly: GCA_032251315.1. Taxonomy (GTDB): domain Bacteria; phylum Pseudomonadota; class Gammaproteobacteria; order SZUA-229; family SZUA-229; genus LH-M37. Next base: position 19,947 of record JAVVEE010000008.1, on the reverse strand, counting down.
GCCTGATCAGTGATCCTGATGAAGCGCCACGGCTGCATATATCCCACTGAAGGAGCCAGGTGAGCGGCTGTCACCAGCCGTTCCAGCATCCCCTCCGGCAGCGGATCGGGCAAAAAGTGGCGCATGTCGCGCCGCTCGCGTATGGCACGATAGACCGCAGCGATTTCGGGATCTGTAAATTGGTTCATGGCAGGAATAACCTCGCACTTGTTTCGGGATTGGACGGGAAATAGAAGTGCAGATAGGACGCCGTCAGCCGGCCCGACCGGTAGATCGCCTCTGCCATGCCGTGGTTTCTGGCGGTTATGGAATGCGTGATCGGCATCGGGCCGTCCACCATGCATGAATAATGGAAGGTATGGCCTCGGAGCTCTCCTTCCGGCAGCGGTGCACGGTGCAATCCGAGGTTGGCCAGGCGCACCTGCATGAGCGCCTTGCCGGGAAGAAGCCCCGCCATGGACACGACTCGGCCTTCAGTGTCCGTCAGCGATTCGAGCAAATACAGCATGCCGCCGCATTCAGCGACGATAGGATGACCATCGGCCTGGAAGGCACGAAGGGCCGCTTTCATTGATTCGTTGGACGTAAGCCGGTCGAGGTGCAGCTCCGGATAGCCGCCAGGCAGATAGAGTGCATCAGCTTGTGGCAACGTGTCGTCATCGAGTGGTGAGAAGAAGGCGAGCTCGGCGCCGAGTGTTTGCAGCTGCTCAAGATTGGCGCGGTACAGAAAGGCAAATGCGGCATCCTGCGCCACGGCGATGCGCACGCCCGCCAATAGTGGTTCGACCGGAAATTGTGCCGGGGCGGTGAACATCACCGGTGGCGGCAAGGTATTGTCCACGCCGTTGAGCGCAGCAGTGGCTCGCGTGATGCGGGTGTCGAGATCGCCGACCTCGGCGGCCTGCACCAGGCCGAGGTGCCGTTCCGGGAGGCTGATGTCCGCGTTGCGCGCCAGCCAGCCGTATGTAGCCACGCCCGGTGGCAGGCTCTCGGCAAGCATTTGATAGTGACGCTCGCCCGCGACGCGGTTGGCGAACACGCCGATGAAGGGCAGGTTTGGGCGATAGGTTGCCAGACCATGGGCGATGGCGCCGAAGGTCTGCGCCATGGCGCTGCCGTCGATCACCGCGAGCACCGGGATGTCGAGCAGTGTGGCAAGATCGGCGCTGGAGCGTTCACCGTCGAACAGTCCCATCACGCCTTCGATGAGGATTAAGTCAGCCTCGCCCGCCGCGTCATAGAGTAGTTGGCGGCAGTGCTCTTCGCCACCCATCCACAGGTCGAGCTGGTAGACCGGGGCGCCCGAAGCACGCTCAAGGGTCATGGGGTCGAGAAAATCCGGCCCGGTCTTGAACACATGCACGCGTAGTCCCCGGTCACGGTAATGGCGTGCCAGCGCGGCGGTGACGGTGGTCTTGCCCTGGCCGGAGGCCGGCGCGGTGATGAACAGTGCAGGGCAGCTTCGCATGCTCACAGGTCGATTCCTGCTTGCGCCCGCACGCCGGCGCGAAAGGCATGTTTGACGTCGCGCAGTTCGCTTACGGTATCAGCCGCCTCAATCAGCGTCTGGGGCGCAGCGCGGCCGGTGATGACCACGTGCTGCATGGGTGGGCGGTTCGCCAGGTCCTCCAGCACGGTCTCGATGTCCAGCCAGCCGTATTTGAGCAGGTAGGTGAGCTCGTCGAGCACCACCAGGCCCAGTCCCTCGTCACGCAGCATCTCCCGCGCCACGGCCCAGCCGCGTTGCGCGGTCTCGGTATCGCGGGCGAGGTTTTGCGTCTCCCAGGTGAAGCCCTCGCCGAGCACGTGCCAGACCACGCCAGGCTGGCCGCGAAAGAAGCCTTCTTCGCCCGTATCGGATCGCCCTTTAATGAACTGCGCCACACCGACCTGCAGGCCGTGGCCGAGTGTACGCGCCACCATGCCGAAGGCCGAGGATGACTTGCCCTTGCCGTTGCCGGTGAGCACCAGCAGCAGGCCCTGGTCGCGATCGGCGCGTTTGATGGCCGCATCGACTACGGTCTTCTTGCGCTGCATGCGCATCTGGTGGCCTTGTTCCCGATCAGCTGCGTTCATCGTCATCGTGCTGCGGCTATCTTATGTGCGGTGTTGGCTCCGCGGGCCAGTCCGAGCAGCGCGTGCACCACGGCGGCGATGCCGACGTAGAAGGCCAGCGATTGCAGATACCTTGGGAAATACGTCACCAGTCGCCCGGCGAACTCGGCGAGGGTGGGTTCAGCAAAGCGGCCGGAGACAAAGTAGAAGCCACCGCTGGAGAACAGTTCGCAAAGTGCGGCACCGACCAGCGCGGCTCCGGCAAGCGGCAGCAGGGTGTGCCACTCGAAGCGATATTGCCCGGCATACCAGCGCCCGGTGAACCAGAGGGCAGCGTAGGCCGGCAACAGGAAGAAGTAGGCCGGGGTCAGGCAAAAGGCTTTGCCGCCACCCACGATTTCCGCCAGGCTGGCACCATTGAGCAGGTGAGGGGTGAAATCCAGCCCCCAGACAAAGGCGAGCAAGGCCGGCAGGATCCACACCGGCCGCAGGTACACGCCGGCGAGAAAGAACACCGCCCACGACGCGCCGGGCAGGCTGTTCAGCGTGGCGAAGTGCTGGCCCCGGGTGGCGATGAGCAACAGCGCCAGCACTGTGCCGATCAGGATTTGATTGCGGTTTGTTAATGTCAACATGATGGTCTCCTTAGAGTTGTGTAGTTTGTAATCAGGGTTGGTAGTGCAGGGTCAGGTACAGGCTGCGTCCCGGCTGGTTATAGGACGAGGCGGTCTCATAGTTTTTATCGAGGAGGTTCTCGATACTCGCCTGTACGCGCCAATTCCTGGCCAGGGCATACTCAGCACGGACATCGAACGTGGCATAGCCGACGAGCTCGCGGGTATTGGCGAGATCGTCATAGCGTTTGCCCGCGGCGAGCAGGGTTGCACCAAGGCGGTAACGGCCGAAATCGCGATCGGCGTCGAGGCGCAGGGTCTGTCTCGGTCGGCGGGCCAGCTCTTTGCCGGTATCGCGGTCTTCGGCGTCAATAAGTGACAACGATGCCTTGGCATCCCAGCCATTGTGGCGTATGCCGGTTTCCAGTTCCAGGCCCAGGATGCGGGCCTGGTTGACATTGATCGGGAGCCAGACTCCATCACCGGTATCGCGCCAAGCGATCAAATTGCGGATGTCGGTCTGGAAAAGGGAGGCATCCCAATGGAGGCTGCCTTGCGCATAGCGTAGTCCGGCCTCCACGGTTTCCGATTCTTCCGGTTCAAGCTCCGGATTGCCGCGGTCGGGCCAATACAGGTCATTGAAGGTGGGCGCCTTGAAGGCGGTACCGTAACTGATTCTGCTGCGCAGGGCGTTGGTTAATGCGTATCCCCACGCTGCCTGACCGGTGGTTTGGCTGCCATAGGCCTCGTTATCATCGTAGCGCAGACTGCCCTGCAGGCTGTGGCGCCCCAGATCGGTTTGCAGGATCTGGTAGATACCCCGGTTGTAACGGCTGATTTCATCATAAGCGGCGGTGCTGGTGACCCGATCTTCATACCAGTCCAGGCCCAGCGTCAGCAGAGTCGTTGTGCCGAGGGTAAGATCGTTGCGCCAGTCAACCGTGGTGCGCTCGGTATCGTAACGGGAGTCGAATACCGACTCATGAAAAACATCCGATTGGTCAAGACTTTGGGCCAGCGAGAACTCGCTGAACCAGCTGTCCGTCAGGCTGCCGCGTAGCCCGGCTCGGGCTGCAGCATGTACAAAGTCGTAATGCGCGGAGTTGTATGGCCCGACACCCCACTGGTCGGCATCAAAGTCGGTCTCGCCTTCTGAATACAGTCCGCTGGTGAAAAGCTCAGCCGTATTCTCCAGCCGGTGGGTAATGTTCCAGGAGAGGGTGGTATTACGATAGCCGTCCCGTTCATCATCGCCGGAATCATCCTGGATGTTGATGCCGTCGGTTTCCTGATGGCTGGCGGAGAGGCTGTAAGAGGTCTGTGCGGTTCCACCCTGTATACCGGCACCAAACTCGCGGGTATTGAATTCGCCGATACGGGCATGGGCGTTGATGCGTGCCGGTTCCTCCATACCTTGGCGGGTGAAGACCTGGATGACGCCGCCGATGGCATCGGCTCCGTAGACGCTGGCTCGCGGGCCGCGCACGATCTCGATGCGCTCAATCTCGGAAGGGGGCAGGAACTGCCACGATGCGCCACCGGACGTGGCCGAACCCATGCGTACACCATCGATGAGAAGCAGGGTATGGTCGGAGTTGGTGCCGCGCATGTAGACGCTGGAGGTTTTTCCGAACGGACCGTTATCGCTTACGGTGATCCCGGCGCGATTTCGCAATAGGTCGGTAAGCTGAGCCGGTTGCAAGTGCTCAATCTCTTTGCGCGTGATGACGGTAACGGCAGCCAGTGTTTCGTCCGCCGTCTGGGCGGTGCGGGTCACGGTGACGATGATAGGGCCAAGTTCGGTGGCAAAGGCGCTCTGGGTGCCCAGTAGTAGCCATGCTGCTGCAGGCAGACAGTATTTCTTCATTAGTTTTCCTTCGGCACGCTCACCCGCGCGCGAATTAGTGACACAAAGGCACACGGAGGAAAAAAACAGACGGAAAACAGGAAAAGAAGGCACGGCCTGTCAGCCGCCGCATTGCCCTCCGCAATGCCGACCTGGAGCTGATCCGTCAAGGGACGGGCAGACTCCTGGCTTCAGGCCGGTCTCCGGACTCGCGAGTGGTCTTTACAGACCTGGGCGGATCGCCTTCCCACGTCGAAACGCAGTGGCTGAATGATCCGCCGTAACTCACTTACCGTTGCGGGGGCAGTGCCGGGATTGTTCTTTGACTGACAAAGTCAGGAACGCACCGGCTTCCCGTTTAACCCCTTGGGTAGATACCCAAGGGACACCTGAAGCAGAACCTGAAACTGTAGCAATGATGATGATATGAGTCAACGCTAAAAGTAGAAACGTCAGCTTTTTAGGTATTTTTATGAGGTGGTTAGGGGTAGGTTAGCCGATGGGCGAGCCGGGTGGCATGGGGTTTTAGCGCGCTCTGGGTTCAGAGGTCGATGAGCCTCATCGGTACATCAAAACCATTCTGCCAGCCACAGTCTAATGCGTAGCCCCGGGCCGGTGGTGTAGCCGCGAGTGGCGAATCGCACCTGGCCTTCACTGTCGAGAATAAAGCTGGCGGGAACGGCTTTGACGCCATACTGCCCGGCCAGCGAGCCGTTCGGGTCGTTGACCACCGGATAGGCAACGCCTTGCTGCTGGAGATAATCGAGTATTTCCTCTGAGCTTCCTGACTGCATGGCCACTGTAATGATGGGCGAATCAGTGGCGATACCGTTGATCGCGCCCTGTTCGAGCTTGCAGACCGGGCACCATGTCGCCCAGAAATGGATGATCGCGGGCTGCCCCTTAAACTGTTGCAGTGAAAACGGCTGTTGATTGAGGGTGGGTGCCTCAATGGCTGGAGCCATCAGGCCGGTGGAGTCGCGGGTGAGAAAGGCCTCGACTGCCAACAGCGCCAGAAGGGCGACAAAAAGCTGAATGCTCCAGCTCAGTAGGCGTTTTTTTAGGCTGCGGGGTGTGGCGGCGGTTTTTGTCATCGTCTCTTTTTAAGGTGGCTCTGGTTAATGCTCATCGCTTCAGCTTAAGCTTAAGCTGTGAAAGGAAAAGACAGTTGCAGAAGGTGTAAGTTGCCGCTGGCGGATTAAAGTTATCAGGTTGTTGATTGCAATGGTTTTCTAAAGCCGGTGGCGGGGTCTGTGCCTGCAAATTGGACGAATTAACGTCGCGGCCTGATGCTGTAAATGACGCACAATGCGGATCTGTATTTTTTGACATGATGATGATTCCATATTCATAAGAAATGCCGTAGAATACGCGGCTCGCTGAGGGCTGGTATTTATTCACCGGCTCTTTAACTGATATATATTTAGAGATTTACACATGGTAACGATTCGTTTATCCAGAGGCGGCAGCAAGAGAAAGCCGTTCTATCACTTTGATGTTAAAGATTCTCGCTGTTCACGCGATGGTCGTTATATCGAGCGTTTGGGCTATTTCAACCCTAATGCGCGTGGCGGCGAAGAGCGTCTGGTGGTTGATCTTGAGCGTGTTCAGCACTGGTCAGGTATTGGTGCTCAGACTTCAGACCGCGTAGCTGGTCTGCTGAAAGAGGCTCGCAAAGTCGTAACTGCTTAGTTTTCGAGTATATCCTGACGCATGTCAGATTTAGACGAGAAAATAGTTGCCGGCAAAATTACGGGTATTCATGGACTGAAAGGCTGGGTCAAGGTGTTTTCGGATACCGACCCCAGAGAAGGCATTACCGACTACAGCCCATGGTTTCTGCAACTCCCCAATGTTAATGCCGGGCAGTGGCGTGAAATCAGGGTGGAAGCCGGACGGCCCCAGGCTAAAACGGTGATTGCCAAGCTGGAAGGTTACGATACCGCCAACGACGCCATGGAGCTGGTGGGGTCGCGTATCGCGATTAATGCTGATCAATTAAAGCCGCTGAGTCACGATGAGTATTACTGGCGCGATCTGATTGGTCTGCGCGTCGTCAACCAGCAGGATGTTGAGCTGGGAGTGGTGGAAAAATTATTTGAAACCGGCGCCAATGATGTGCTGGTGGTCAAAAACGAATCGCAGGAGCGGCTGATTCCATGGACGCTGGGACACGCAGTGCTGGAGGTGGACCTTGAGCAGGGCGTTATTCGAGTCGACTGGCACGAAGATTATTAAAGCATTTATAAATCGGGGTTATTGAACATGCATTTTCATGTCATTACCCTGTTCCCCGAAATGGTCGAGCAGATGTGCGACTACGGCGTTTTGGGACGGGCCGTTAAACGGGGCATTATCAAGCTCAGTTGCTGGAACCCGAGGGACTTTACGCAGGATCGTCATCGCACGGTGGATGATCGGCCTTATGGCGGTGGTCCGGGCATGTTGATGAAAGTTCAGCCGCTGGCGGAGGCTATTATGGCCGCCAAACAGCAGGCTGGAGAGCAGGCAAAGGTGGTTTATCTCAGTCCCCAGGGCCGGCTGCTGGATCAACAGGCAATTAAAGAAATGGCCGGGCAGAAGGATATGATCCTGATTGCCGGGCGTTATGAAGGCATTGATGAGCGTCTGATCGAGCAGTGCGTTGATGAGGAATGGTCCATCGGCGATTACGTGCTCAGCGGTGGTGAAATGCCCGCCCTGATCATGATTGATGCCGTCGCCAGGATGTTGCCGGAGGTGCTGGGTGATGCGGATTCTGCACAGCAGGATTCATTCATGCAGGGATTGCTGGACCACCCGCACTATACGCGACCGGAAGAGATCGACGGTCGCACGGTGCCGGAAGTTTTGCTGAGCGGCGATCACAAGGTGATCGAGCGCTGGCGAAATAAACAGGCCTTGAAAAGAACCTGGTTGCGCAGGCCCGATTTACTGGAAACGCTGCAACTGAGTGAAGAACAGAAACAGTGGTTGTCCGAGTTCCAGCAGGAACACGAACAGTCTGAAAACTGAAAAAGTATTGATATAAACAGAGCAACGCCGAGTAAGCGTCGCTGATTAGTGGAACAGAGCGCGGAGCAGAAAAAATTATGAGCAATATTATTCAACAGCTCGAACAGGAGCAGATGGGTCGCGAGATCCCTGTGTTTTACCCCGGTGATACGGTTGTGGTTCAGGTACGTGTAAAAGAAGGCGAGCGTGAGCGTTTACAGGCATTTGAAGGTATCTGTATTGCTAAACGTAACCGTGGTTTGAACTCGGCGTTTACGGTTCGAAAAATTTCACACGGTGAAGGCGTGGAACGTGTGTTCCAGTCCTACAGCAACAGCATTGCGGAAATTAACGTAAAACGTCGCGGTAAAGTGCGTCGCGCCAAGCTGTACTACCTGCGTGGTCTGACCGGCAAAGCGGCACGTATCAAGGAAAAATTGTAAGCTATTGCGGGTTTTTAAAAACTGATATAGCAACTGAGTGGTCCTTTTGAGGGCCACTTTTTTTGTCTGCGGGAAATATATTTTATAGCGGAGTAAACTGCCAAACATGAAGTTTTACGCGTTAAAAAATCCAGTTCTATGCACGTTGATTCTGATCAGTTTATCGACACCGCTGGTCTATGCTGAGCAGGCTACACAGCTATCGCTAGAGACGGTGTTTGAGCTGGAGCTGCCGGATGAAACGCCGGTGGCCTTCCAGTCGCTGGCGCAGATGGATGAGCTGGTACAGCTGGGCATGCCGGCACTGGCCCTGCGTTTGCTGAGTCAGGAGCAGCAAAACCATCCGGTCTATTCATCGGAATGGTACGCCTTCGAGCGCAAGCGCATTACCCTGTTATCGGCACTCGAAGACTGGCAGGGACTGATTGAGCGCACCGACGCATTGCTGCATAAAGCCGATTCCGCTCAGCAGATATCCATCCATATTGCCCGCTGGTTTAGCACTCAGCAGATCATGGCGCGACTGAGGCTGGGTCAGGCGGAACAGGCGCTGGCACAGCTGCGCAAGCTGCTCTGGCAATCTTCCCGGGCTACTATGGATTTGAATTATTCCGACATGGTGGCGCTCTGGCGACGGCTGGTGATTCGTGCTTATCTGGCGATGAATGCGGATCATGATGCACAAAAAGCGCTGTTGCGTTATCAACACGACTACAGCCGCAACCATCGAAACTTGAATATGGACTGGCGCCTGTTGCAGGCGCGTTCATTGTTGCGCACCGGTCGCGCAGAAGAGACCATGACTCTGTTGGCCGACTCCCCCTCGCATATCGCTCAGGCTTTGCGTCTGCTCGCCGGGCTGCGCGCTCATCCCGATAAGGCAGGGCATTATGTGCAGCAGGCGCAGACGTCACTCGGCCAGGAGAAAATGAGCACAGGCGAAATATGGGCTTACCGTTATGTGCTGTATCAGGCTTATCTGAGCCAGGAAAAATTAAGCTCCACCACCGAGGTGCTTAAAGAGTTGCTGGTGCAGCGTGATGCTCATGCTTTTATGGGCGAAGAATTTAATATCAGTAGCGATAATTTGTGGCAGCACTATCAGACCATTGGTCGACAGCTGGGAAATCGTTCGAAGCTGCTACTGGGTGATGATCTGGCCTGGTATAAAAAGGCCGGTGAATTGCAGAAAAAAAACCAGCCGGTTGAGGCCCTGAGTTTGTATGCGGTACTGGCCTTTAATGCCGGCAATATAGAAAAAAAACAGGCGGCGCATAAGGAGATTGTGGCCTTGCTGGAGAAAGATAAAAACGGCCTCGAGCTGGTCAATCAGCTCTATCTGCACACTACAAAAATCTCATCGCTGAAAAGTCTGCCGCTGGAAGTGCGCTATAGCCTGCTCGATTACGCCCTGTCCAAAAGCGACATGAAGCTGGCCGTGCGTTTGATGCAAAGTGTGCAGCAGCCGCCACAGGGGCAGGAAGTATTTGCCTGGGAAATGCGCAAGGCCCGGGTCATGATACTGGAAGGGGCTTATGCACAGGGAGAGGCGGTACTCGCCACTACGGTGAAGCAGGCGGAGCAAATTTCCCCGGCGCAGCTGGATCAGTTTCTGCAGGTCATCTTCGATCTGCAGGCCGTGGGCCGTCACGCGCAGGTGCTGGCATTGTTGAATTCGCTCAAACCCGAATGGCTGGATCAGGCTCTTCATCGTGAACTGTTTTTCTGGAAAGCGGAATCCTATGCTGCGCTCGAACAGTACGAGCGAGCGGCCTGGTCATATTTGAAATCGGCGCAACTGGCCGATGAAACAGAGGCCCCCTTGTGGGCACAGTCGGCGCGCTTCAATGCCGCAGGGGTTCTGGTTAAATCAGGCCTGTACGATGATGCTCAGCTTATCTATAACGGGCTGATGCCGATTACCGCCTCCGATTCCAGAAAGGCCGCCATCAGGCAGCAGCTGCAACATATTCGGCTGCTGCGTAATGCCGAAAAAAACCGTTCTGATGTGCACTGAGCAGGTGGTGATCAAGACGCCGTTTACCAGAATCGCGTTGATTTTTGAAGCCGGCATTCTGCGCAGTGTGGATTTTATGACGTCGCAGGAACTGCGCGCTCCAAAGTCAAAGCAGGCCTGCAAAGCCTGTCAGCAGATTCATGATTACTGCACGAAACAGCTGCCTGATCTGGTTTTCGATATAGAGCTGCGGGCGCAGGGCACCTCGTTTCAGAAAACAGTCTGGCAGGCGTTGCGCCGGATTCCTGCCGGTCAGGTGCTGAGCTACGGTGAGCTGGCGCGACAGCTGAACACTTCGGCGCGGGCGGTCGGCGGTGCCTGCCGGGCGAACCCGGTGCCATTAATTATTCCCTGTCATCGCATCGTCGCCAAAGACGGGGTGGGCGGTTTTGCCGGCAGTACCGAAGGTGCGCTGGTAAACATCAAGCGCCGGCTGCTCGAACATGAAGGTGTCTTGTGATCATTGTCATGTCTGCTTTGCCGGTTCGAGGAAAACTTTGCCCGGCAACAGTTGTCTGAAATCAGTTAACTTACAATGTCTTATCTTGCCGGCTACACACTTTTATGAATCAATCTAGACATTCTCAAGAGGGGCATTATCAGCTCATTCTGGCCTCAGCCTCGCCCAGACGTCTGGAGTTGCTCCGGCAAATCGGTGTTCATGCGCAGGTGCAGCCTGTTGACCTCGTAGAGTACCTGCATCAGGGTGAATCACCACTGATTTTTGTGCAGCGGCTGGCGCTGGAAAAAGCCCGTTTCGGCTTCGAGTTAATGACCCGGCAGGGTAGTGAACTGCCCGTTTTAGGGGCGGATACTATCATTGAGCTAGAGGGCGAAGTGCTCGGCAAACCGACCGATAGCGAGCAGGCGGAGTTAATGTTAGCTAAACTCTCCGGCAGGGTTCATCAGGTACATACCGCAGTCGTGGTAAAGACCGCTGACGCTGAATATGCCGCCTTGAGCAGCAGTCAGGTTGAGCTGGCTACGCTCTCCACCGGCACGATTAGAGCGTATGTGGCTACCGGCGAGCCGATGGGTAAAGCCGGCTCCTATGCCATTCAGGGCATGGCTGCCCAGTTTGTGAAAAATTTGCAGGGGAGTTATTCCGGAGTGATGGGTTTGCCGCTGTACGAGACAGCAGATCTGCTGGCGAAAGCCCAGATCAAGCTGCTGATTAATTAATGTTTAGCACGAGTATTTGAATGCATATTATTGGGCCGGAAAAAACATAATGTCGATTTGTAAGGAAGTATTGATCAATATCACCCCGCAGGAAACGCGAGTCGCGATTCTTGAGAACGGGATGCTGCACGAGCTCTATATCGAGCGCAGCCGCAGCCGTGGACTGGTGGGTAATGTCTACAACGGCCAGGTGGTGAGAGTGCTGCCGGGCATGGAAGCGGCTTTTGTCGAGGTGGGGCTGGATCGTGCGGCCTTTCTGCATATTTCCGATATGGCGGGTTACAGCAAGCAGAACGGTAATGGCAATAACAATAACGGCGATACGGCAGAAGTGCTCCAGATTAACCAGTTATTAAGGCAGGGGCAGAATCTGCTGGTGCAGGTAATCAAAGATCCGCTGGGCAGCAAGGGAGCACGCCTGACTACCAATATCTCCATTGCTTCCCGTTACCTGGTGTTCATGCCCAATTCCGCTAATATCGGCGTTTCTTCGCGTATAGAAGGCGATGAAGAGCGAGAGCGACTCAAACGTCTGTTGATGTCGCAGGGCGGGCTGAAAAATGGCATGGGTTATATTCTACGCACCGCAGCAGAAGCAGCCAGTGAAGAGTCGATCACCAGAGACATTGATTATCTTAACCGCCAGTGGGAGAACATCAGTGCTTCGTTTAATATCAATGCGGTCAACGTCGTGCATAAAGATTTACCGCTGTACCTGAGAACCCTGCGAGATATGGTCGATGATGATCTCGAAAAAATCCGTGTGGATTCACGTGAGACCTATTCGGCCATGCTGGAATTTGCGGATGCCTATGTGCCGGAAATCGTGGGGAAAATTGAACACTATCCCGGTGAACGTCCCATTTTTGACTTGCACGGCGTGGAAGATGAGATCCACAAGGGGCTGGACCGTAAAGTACATTTAAAATCCGGTGGCTATCTTATCTTTGATCAAACCGAGGCGATGACCACGGTTGACGTCAATACCGGCGCCTATGTCGGTAGCCGCAATCTGGAAGAGACCATCTTCAAAACCAATCTGGAAGCGGCGCAGGCCATTGCGCGCCAGTTACGCCTGCGCAATCTGGGCGGCATTATTATTCTGGATTTTATCGACATGGGCGTTGATGAGCATAAACGTCAGGTTATGAGAGCACTTGAAAAAGCCCTGGATAAAGATCATGCCCGCACCCACATTTGCGAGGTATCGAGTCTGGGGCTGGTGGAGATGACACGAAAGCGTACCCGCGAAAGTCTGGAACATGTGCTATGCGGCACTTGCCCCACTTGCGAAGGTCGGGGTTCGATAAAAACAGCCGAGACCATCTGTTACGAAATTTTCCGAGAAATTCTGCGCGAGGCACGACAGTTTGATGCCAAAGAGCTGATGGTGATGGCATCGCAGGAAGTGGTGGATCTACTGGTTGATGAAGAATCAGCCAGTCTGGCTGAGCTTGAAGACTTTATCGATATACCTATTCGTTTTCAGGCTGAATCGCTGTATACCCAGGAACAATATGATGTTGTGATTCTGTAATGTTGCTGACAGCGTAATGCCGGAAAATGCTCAATGACCTGGCTTGATAAAATTCGTCTTTGCCTGATCTATACCGTTGCAGTCACGCTGATTGTTATGGCGGTGGCTTTCAGCATGCTGCGAACAGTGCTGCCCCACGCCACCGGTTATGTGGAAGACGTAGAGCAGGCGCTGAGTCGGCAGATTGGCCTGCCGGTTTCGATTGCCCGCATTGATGCGGATATGTACTGGCTGGTTCCCCGTCTCAAATTAATCGACGTCGTTATCTATGACAAAGACAGTCAGCGTGAGCTGTTGCGATTGGAGGAGGCTTTTTTTGCGCTGGCCCCGGTTAATTCGCTACGGCGATGGTCACTCACTGTCGGGGACGTAAGCCTGGTAGGCGCAGATCTTTACATCGAACGTTACGCCGATAACCGATGGCGAATTCAGGGTGTTGAATTTAGCCCCAATGTGGAAGAGGTCTCCGGTAATAATACTTCCAGTGAAATCATTGCAGCAATAAAAAATACCAGTTTTTCTTTATTGGAAAGCGACATCCACTGGCAGGATTATCGGCTGCAATCCGAGCCGCTGGATTTTATCGGTGCCAATATCTATGTCGAGGAGTACGTCGGCGATCACTCACTGGAGATAAATTTACAGCTACCGGAGATTTACGGGGAATCGTTTCGGCTGGTGGTGAAGACCAGCGACGATATTGCACATTTATCAGACGCGGATCTGGATGTCTATATACAGGGCAAGAAGATCAACATAGATCAGAGCCTGTCAGTGCTGGATGTGGCAGAGAAGCCTGAAATCAAAGGTATTTTCAGCGGTGAATTATGGCTGACGATACAGGACAGACGCATATCGGATATCACCATTGATGCCCTGGTGACGCAGCTGGAGGTCAACCGGGAAAATCGCGGTCGCTTCTCTATTGATAGTCTTGAGGGCAAGATTGACTGGGGAGAAACAGCGGACGGCTGGCGTTTCAATGGCCGTGATCTCCATCTGGTGAAGCAGGCTGTTGCCTGGCAGCAGCCTGCCAGTGTTGCCCTTGTGCAGGACAGTGCGGGGTTATCTGCCAGTGCGAGCTATCTGCGCTCGCAGGATTTAATCAGCATCGCCGGCGTTTTTCTTGATGAAGAGCAGGCCGCCATCGCCGGCGCTTATCAGCTTAATCATTTCGGGGGGGATCTCTATAATCTCTCAATGTATCTGCCCGCTGAAGATAGCGCAAACATCAAGCTCTCCTCGGTTTTTGAGAATCTCTATTTCCAGCTGCCCGACAGTGACATCTCCTTTAGCGGTATAGACGGTTCTCTACTGTACAGTGACGCCCGGGCCAGCATCAAATTACTGTCCGAAAAGGTGACAATGGATTTCGGCGAGCTGTTTCAGCAGCCGCTGAAAGTTGATCTGGCGGCAGGCATGGTGCATGTTGAGCATGAAAACAATCACTGGCAGATTAGCGCGGATAATTTCTATGCGTTGAATTCCGAGGTGGAGATAAATACCCGCCTGGAACTGGTAAAAAGTGAGGGAAGTGCATGGTTCGCTGATATTCAATCCGATTTCAGAAACGCCAGCGGTAGATCTATTCAAAAATATTATCCGGTGCCGATCATGTCGGCGGATCTGCTCCAGTGGCTGGATGTTGCTGTCACTGACGGCGCTGTTGATTCGGGCAGTTTCATTATCCACGGTGATTTAAACCGTTTTCCTTATAAGAAAAATGAGGGGGTCATGCAGGCGGTTTTTGATGCCCGTGATTTGAACTTGAAGTTTCTCCAGGGCTGGCCCACTCTGAATAATCTAAATGCACATGTTCGTTTTCATAATTCATCAATGTCCGTCACCGATGCCGGCGGTGAAACCAACGGGGGGGAAATGACGAGGGCGGAGGCGCTCATTCCGGATCTGAATAATCCGCGTTTGTTCATCAATGGCACTATTAATGCCCCGGCTCAGGATCTTCAGCAATACGTCTGGGATAGCGGTCTGGATAGTATTTTAGGTGCGGCCATGAAACAGTTTCAGGCCAGCGGCGAAACCGAACTTCAGTTGTCGCTGGAAGTGCCGCTGGATAAAAGCGATAACGCGATACAGGCCAGAGGTAGTGTGCAGTTTATGGATAATGAGCTGTATTTTCCAATTATGGATTATGCCCTCGACAATGTTTCGGGACGACTGCTTTTTAGCGGTGATCAGTTGCAGGCCAGTGATATAAAAGCGACTTTTGAGACTGCGCCGGTCAGCATAGATGTGACCACTGCCGGTGAAGGTAAAGCTCGCTCCGAAATGATCTTTTATATTAAAGGAAACCTGTCTGCTGATGGCTTGTTGAAAAAATTTGCATGGATTCCAGATGGCTGGGTGGAGGGCGCTTCATACTGGGATGTGGCGGTGCATCTACCGAAAGTGGCCAATGATTACGAGATGCATGTTGAGATGAGTTCAGAGCTTGAAGGCACGAGTGTTCATTTTTCAGATGCGGTGAGTAAAATCGCTCCGGCTTCACTGCCGATTGAACTCGAGCTGAAGGCGTTGCAAGGTGTTCTGCAACTGGATATAAAAGCCGGAGAAAAGTTTTCTCTGCTTGCCCGCAGAGACGAAGAAGCGCTCTGGAGCTTTATGTTGGATTCAAATCTGCTTCGGGGTAAAGGTTCACTGATGGAGGATTTGGCTAAAGACTCCACGGTAACTATGGATTTTGAATATGTTGATCTGTATAGCTTGTTTAATAGCAGCAAAAAAAGTGGAAATTCAGTCTCTCTGTTGCCGACATTTTTTCCCTCACTCAACCTTAAAACCGGAGTGCTGGTGTGGAATGACTGGGAATTTAATAATGTTCAACTTAAAACCAGCTGGCATTCTCACGGCATGCTGATTAATTCCTTGAGTTTGCAAAGTCCATCGTTACAGATTACCGGCCGGGGCAGCTGGCTGACCTCCTGGCAGAACAAACATGAATCCAATTTTAAATTTTTTATAAACAGCGATGATTTTGGTCGTGCCCTGTCCAGCTTAAAACTGGGCGACAGTATAAAAAATGGCAAGCAACAGGCGACAGTGGACTGGCGATGGTTTAATGAACCTTATAATTTTTCCTGGCAGACTGTTCAGGGGAGTTCATCTTTTAAAATTGAGGAAGGTGAAATTAGCGAGCTAGATCCCGGAACCGGTGGTAGATTTGTAGGTCTCTTTAACGTCTTTAAACTATTTGATCGTTTCTCACTAAATTTCAAAGATGTATTCGGCGAGGGTTTCGTTTTTGATTCGATTGAAGGTGATTTTGAATTCAATGACGGGTATGCTTCCACTAAGAATATAGAAGTAGATGGAGCGGTGGCGGCTATGAAACTAGGGGGAAAAATCGGCATGGTGGATAAAGACTATGATCTGACCATGCAGGTGAAACCACATTCATCCGCCGCCGCATTTACTACCGGTACATTGGCCGGGGGGCCGGTTTTGGGTGCGGGTCTGGTTTTGTTAAACAAGCTGCTAGGTCTGGAAAAAGGCTCTTATAATGAGTATGAAATAACGGGTTTATGGATTGATCCGAAAATAGAGAAAATTGGTGGACGTAGTGCAGAGAAAAATTCGAAGCAATGAGCGGGTTCGTAACAGTGTCTAATATCGAACCCGGTATATCGGCTGCCGGTAATACCATGAAATCTGTTTTGCTGCTGTCTATCTTTATTTCGGGCATATTGTCGGCAACGTTAGTGCATGCCGAAATCGGCGCCGGCTTGCAGCGCTCCGAATCCCGGGAATGGAAGCTCGCTGAAGAGCAGTGGGATCTGGTGAAACAGGGAGAACAGCTACTGAAGATGCCGATGATGCATGAAGTGGTCGAGGTCTGGTCACTACGACAGGGGCGGGTAATCGAATTGCGTTATCCCGGCGGTGAAGAAGGGGAGTTATGGGTTGAAGAGCTGATGGACTGGCTGATCTCGTTAGGCATTGCTTCGCAATATTTGCTTGCCGTACCCGGTAGCGGCGAAGCAGATGTTATTATGATAAAAATATTAAAAATTGGAGATATATCGCGGTGACTAAGATAGCGGCCATTCAGATGGCATCAGGTCCAAATGTGCAGGCAAATTTGGATGAGGCTGAAAAATTTATCAAAATTGCAGTTCTGCAGGGCGCGGAACTGGTGGTTCTGCCGGAAAATTTTGCCATTATGGGCATGTCTGAAACTGACAAGGTAGATATTGCCGAAGTATACAAAGAAGGCATGATTCAGAATTTTCTGAGTGAGCAGGCCGCTAAACACGGTATTTGGCTGGTAGGCGGCACCATACCCATTCAATCGCGGGATGCTAAAAAAGTTTGTGCAGCGTGTCTGTTATTTAACGATGCCGGCGAAGTGGTGGCGCGGTATGACAAAATTCATTTGTTTGATGTGACGCTGGCTGAGAGTGGTGAAAGCTATACCGAATCTGAGACCATCGCTTCGGGGGATGAAGTTGTGGTTACCGAAACACCTTTCGGTCGTCTGGGTCTGGCCATCTGTTACGATCTGCGTTTTCCTGAAATATTCAGAGCCATGTCTGATTCGGGGGTCGATATTATTGCGCTGCCTTCATCGTTCACCAGTTTGACCGGGAAGGCGCACTGGGAAACGCTGGTTCGGGCGCGTGCTATTGAGAATTTATCGTATGTGGTTGCTGCGGCACAGGGCGGTTATCATGTTAATGGTCGAGAAACGCACGGTGACAGCATGATTGTTGATCCATGGGGGATGGTGCTCAATCGCCTGCCGCATGGCACCGGTGTCGTGGTTTCGGAGATTGATCTTGGCAAGCTGAAGAAAACCCGCAAATTGTTCCCGGCGCTGGAGCACCGGCGTTTGAATTGCAAAATAAGTTATGGCTGAGCGTGCATCCAGAGGCTGACATATTGTTCAGTCAGCCTTTTATGCGTTACAGATCGCGCAAGTATTTGAACAGCTTGCGTGCTGAGGTCGGTGGTTTCTCCTGGAGCCGTTCACGTTTGGCCTGGCGAATCAGCTGGTTGACATGTTGACGATCGATCTCCGGATAGGCATTGATAATCTCACAGAGCGCGGTTTTATCATCTTCCAGTAAACGGTCGCGCCAGCGCTCTATTTTTCGAAAGTGTGCGCTATTGGTATCGTGACTGTGCTGGAGATGTTCAACCTGCCTTTTTAACTCTTCACTGTCGATCTGGCGCATTATCTTGCCGATGTACTGGCGCTGGCGTTTAAGCCCGCCGCGGGACTGGATTTTACGCGCTGTGCGCAGGGCGTCATCCAGTACCTCGGGCAGGTTCAGGGCATCCAGCTCGCTTTGCTTCATGTCGATCAGGTCTTCACCCAGCTTTTGCAGGGCATCGCACTCGCGTTTTACCTGTGACTTGCTCGGCGGCAGCTCAACATCAAATTCGTCTTCAGTAGTCACTGTCATTGAATCCTTGAATGGTATCCATGGTGGATTTAAATTTCATGGTGTTATCGGATGGAAATTGTACCTGCTCGAGCAGCATGGAGAATTGCAGTTTACCGTCTTTCCACTTATCCACTTTGACCGGTAAATTGTTCAGGCTGGGTGCCAGCCACATAAAGATAGGGCTTTTGTCAAGCGCGCTCTCTCTTTCCACTTTTATCGCCTGAATACTGTTGCCGTTAACTTCAATTATTTCGATGCCATGGGTAATGAAGGTGTAACTTTTAAACTCGCCCTTCACCATCATGGTGTATTGCTGGGGCGGCGCATTTTCTGTGGTGTTGAGCATCAGGGGAATCAGGTAGCTGCTGGTGTCCCAGACCGGTTCATCGACATTGAGGCTGAGTTCCTCTCCGTAGGCAGTGCCACTGACTTTGCCCAGTAACTTTTCCCCGGACTGAATCCAGTTTATTTTGAACTGGATGTCGCGATTTTTATCATCGGGTGAATCCTGCCGGTAGCTGAATTCAGTGAGCAGTAATTGATCATGGAGTCTGGAGACAAAACTGCTCTCATCCAGCTGATCACTGCGTAACAGTGCGGCCAGGCCAACGGCTTCGGTGTGCTGCGATATACGCATGCCGTTGTTTTCATGTTGCAGCGTGTAGTCGCTCCGGGCGATAGCGATGCCGTATTTTTCCAGGTTATAGCTGGCGGTAAATTCGAGTGGCAGGGCAAAGACTGTCGAAGACAGAAACACCAGTAGCAGCAGGGTTGTGCTGAATAAGGTCTTCATCGGGGTAAGGTCAGCGTTTCGTGTTGCCATATTGCGGCTTCTTTTATAAGTTTGTCATCAAAGTGTACGTGATTATCGATCAGCCTGAGTCGGCCCTCAATAAACCACGCAATGGCGAGCGGATAAATGATGTGCTCCAGTTCTAGTACCCGACCGGCAAGCGCCTTTTCGTCTTCGTCGTCGAGCACCTCTAACTTAGCCTGTATGACCACCGGGCCGCTATCAAGTTCGTTGCTGACAAAATGTACGCTGGCACCGTGCTGACCATGGCCGGCTTCCAGCGCGCGGCGGTGGGTGTGCAGGCCTTTGAATTCGGGCAGTAATGAAGGATGAATATTGAGGATGCGCCCCGCATATTGGTCAATGAAAGCCGTCGGCAGGATGCGCATAAAGCCGGCCAGCACAATGAGGTCGGGTTCAAGTGCGGCCACCTGTTGAGATAAGGCGGCATCAAATTGCCGGCGTTCCGCAAACCCGGTATGGTCGATAACAATAGTTTTAATGCCCGCCGCTGCTGCTTTTTTTAGGCCCAGAGCATCAGGGCGGTTACTGATAACGGCGCTGATGCGGGCGTGGATTCTCTTTTCGGCCACGGCATCAATAATCGCCTGAAGATTGCTGCCCGAGCCTGAGATCAGTATGACGATTGAGGGGATGCTCACTGTCAGTTTCGATTATTTGAAAATAACGTCGGCTTTGCCCGATGACTGAACAATTTCACCCAGTCGCCAGGCTTTTTCGCCTGCGGCATTGAAGGCACTGATGATGTTGCCGGCATCTTCTTCGGCGACGATGATGGCCATGCCAATGCCGCAGTTGAAGGTTCGGTACATCTCGTTGATTTCGACATTGCCGTTTTTCTGCAACCAGTCAAACACCGGCGGTAACTGACAGCTCTGCTTGTCGAGGATCGCCCGGGTATTTTCAGGCAGTACCCGCGGAATATTTTCCAGCAGGCCGCCACCGGTAATGTGCGCCAGCGCATGCATGGGAATGGTTTTTAATACTTCTAGAATTGAGGCCACGTAGATGCGTGTCGGCGCCAGCAGCGCCTCGCC
>JAVVEE010000007.1:2115-48948 GCA_032251315.1 Gammaproteobacteria bacterium | reverse complement strand
CGGCTTCTCCAGTTCGTTTACGAGGCTACTCATAGGTTCACTTGCGTTACGGCCTGCTCTCTTGCTGTGTGAAAACTCACGACCCCGTGTTACCACGACGCCGCTTCCTCATGCTACCGGGGCGTACGGACAACTCCCCGGACGGGACTTTAACCCGCTAGATTTACTGCTGTTACTGCGAACGGTCAGGTCTTTCCATGCAGCATTGTGAACCCCAAGCTAACAAAACATAAAAACCAGTCATGCGGCTTTCCTTTTTTTCTCCCAAATAACTAGCAGAACATACAACAATCAAAAGGATCAGTTTCGATTGATTTTAATTTTCCAAATAATTACGGTGGATTGAAACAATCGCAAAGTATTATTTGGACGCTTTCATGCACCAGCATGAAATATAAATGCGCTTTTAATCCCCCTTTACAACCTGCCTCAGCTTTCGATTTTGGTAGCGGCAATTCGCCAGGGAAGGCGAATTGAGGTCTGCGAGCGGGATTGCGAGTCAGGCTGACGCGTAGGCAAAGTTGGAAGCTGAGGCTTGCCCGTAGGGCAGGTTGTATTGGGCGAATTTCTTTGGTTACTTTCTTTTTTCGCAAAAGAAAGTAACACGCCCGTGGGTGCGCGAACCCACTACCCGCCATGTTATGACTTATCAGGAAGGTTAATAATTGCACAAATACATACAGTGCATGCATTCAAATATGGAACGAGTAAAACCAAGATATCTCACATGCGTTCGATATGACAATGTCAAACGATGACAATCACATTTTACGTGTGGCATATACATCCCAACCACCCACATTCCCCAGATTATCCAGTAAACCCCATAACGACATGCTACACTCATGCCAATTCTTCATCGCACCCGACTTCATGTTCGGCGCGTAGTTATTTGTAGATAAAGTGATGACAGAAGCCAACCAATCTGAAAAAACCGAAAGCCAGTTCGAGGCGCTTAACCTTGCCCTGAAAACAGGCACCATTCAGCATGCTGCGCGCATGCTGAACGAACTGCATTCGGCTGAAATTGCTCACCTGCTCGAATCGCTGCCGCATACCGAACGTAACCTGATCTGGGAACTGGTGGATAAGGAACGTGAGGGTGCGGTGCTGCTGGAGCTGGGTGATGAGCTGCGCTCCAGCCTGATGCGCGACATGTCGCTGCAGGATCTGATCAACGCCACCGAAGGGCTGGATATCGACGATCTCGCCGACTTTATCCAGTCCCTGCCCGACCGAGTGACCGACCTGGTGCTGACCTCGCTGGATGCCCAGCATCGCGAACGCCTGGATACGGTGCTCTCTTACCCGAAGGATAGCGCCGGTGGTCTGATGAACACCGATACGCTGACCATTCGCGCCGAGGTTACGCTGGATGTGGTGCTGCGCTATCTGCGCGCACTGGGTGAAATTCCCAAAAATACCGACAGCCTGATTGTCACCAGTCGGGACAATACCTATATCGGCCTGCTGCCCCTGACCACGCTGCTGACTTCCAATACCGACCTCACTGTCAGTGATGTCATGACCCGCGAAACCGAGTTCATCAAAGCCACCGCCGAAGACAATGATGTCGCCAAGATTTTCGAAAGCCACGATCTGTTGTCCGCACCGGTGGTCGATGAAAATATGAAGCTGCTGGGGCGAATCACCATCGATGACGTGGTCGACGTTATCCGTGACGAAGGCGACCATAACGTGCTCGGCATGGCGGGTCTGACCGAGGATGAGGATCTGTTTGCGCCGGTAGTGCCCAGTGCGCGTCGCCGGGCTATCTGGCTGGGCATTAATCTGGTCACTGCGTTTATGGCCTCATGGGTGGTATCGAATTTCGAAGGCACGCTGGAGAAGGTGGTCGCTATCGCCGTGCTCATGAATATTGTCGCCAGCATGGGCGGCATTGCCGGCTCGCAAACTTTGACGCTGGTCATCCGCGGGTTGGCGCTGGGCCAGGTCAGCAAGAGCAACAAGCGCTGGCTGCTGACCAAGGAAATCGTGGTCGGTTTGTTAAACGGCTTCGGCTGGGCACTGGTCATCGCCGCCATTGCAGTGCTCTGGTTTGGTGATATCATGATCGGCGTGGTCATTGCCGCATCCATTGTTATCAACCTGTTTGTCGCGGCCTTTTCCGGCGTGGTCATTCCACTCATTCTGCGCAGAGCTAAAATTGACCCCGCCATTGCCGGCGGCGTCGTACTCACCACCATAACGGACATTGTCGGTCTGGCTGCATTTCTCGGGCTAGCGACTATATTCCTTATATAAATTACTGATACAGGTCTATCATTATGGAAACTTCAAGCATCATCATCCTGGTTATTATTGCCGCCCTCATCTTTTATGTGATCGGTATTTTTAATAAGCTGGTCAGCCTGCGCAACCGCTATCAGAACGCCTTCGCCCAAATCGAAGTTCAGCTCAAACGCCGCTACGATCTTATCCCCAATTTAATCGAAGTCGCCAAGGGCTACATGAAGCATGAAAGGGAGACGCTGGAGAATGTCATCAATGCGCGCAACAGCGCCGCCAACAATTTAGCGGCCGCCGCCGCTGATCCCGGTAATGCGCAAGCCATGCAAGGCCTGGCTGAATCTGAAGGTGCGCTCACCGGTGCCCTGGGCAAGTTGAATGTCGTTATGGAAGCGTATCCCGATCTGAAAGCCAATCAAAACATGATGCAGCTCAGCGAAGAGCTCACCAGCACCGAGAACAAAGTCGCATTTGCGCGCCAGGCCTTCAATGATCAGGTGATGGAATACAACACCTACAAACAGTCTTTCCCGCAGGTTATCCTTGCCCCTACTTTCGGCCATGCCCGGGATGCCAGCCTGCTGGAGTTCGAAGACAGCGCAGAAATCCAGGCCGCACCCAAAGTCTCCTTTTAGAAAACGCCCGTTAAGCTGGAATGAATTTTTTCAAGTCTCAGGACATTGCCCGTAGAAACACCGTCCGGCTGATTGTGCTGTTTTCACTGGCGGTGATTTCGCTGATAGTGTTAACCAACATTCTGGTGATGGTGGTTTTCGGCTACCTCGACCCCGAGACGCTTAGCAATGGCAATATCACCGCTCATTTCGACTGGGCCAGATTCGCCGTGGTCTCGATAGCAGTGGTCAGCGTGGTTGTTTTCGGCAGCCTTTATAAGGTTCACGCCCTCTCCGGCGGTGGCGCGCGGGTGGCCGAAATGATGGACGCCGAACTCATTGTCGAGGATAACGGCGACCTCAACAAGCAGAAAATTCTCAACGTGGTGGAAGAGATGGCCATCGCCTCGGGCATACCGGTGCCGCCGGTTTATCTTCTCGATGAAGACGGCATCAACGCCTTTGCCGCCGGTTACCGGGCCAGTGACGCAGTCATCGGCATTACCCGTGGCGCCATCGAAAAACTCTCCCGTGAGCAGTTGCAGGGCGTTATTGCGCACGAGTTCAGCCATGTCTTCAACGGTGATATGCGCCTCAATATTCGGCTCATCGGCATCCTGCACGGCATCACCGTTATCGGCCTGATCGGTTATTATCTGCTGCACATAGGTGGGCGTAGCCGCTCCCGACGCTCGAAAGACAGCGGTGCCGGCGGCATCCTGGCTTTGGCTATCGGACTGCTGGTGATCGGTTATGCCGGAACTTTTTTCGGCAACCTGATCAAGGCCGCGGTGAGCCGGCAACGTGAATTTCTGGCCGACGCTTCGGCGGTGCAATACACGCGCAACCCCGACGGCATTGCCGGCGCGCTGAAACGCATCGGCGGTGATGCCACCGGCTCGATCATGGAAAACGCGCACACCGCTGAAATCAGTCACGCGCTTTTCAGTCAGGGCATCAGCGGCTTTCTCGGCGGGCTGTTCGCCACGCACCCGCCGCTGGGTAAGCGCATCCAGCGCGTGGATCCGCGCTGGGATGGCAAATTCGACTTCGCCCCGGCAGCCGAAACTGCAACCGCCGATGACCAGAGCGCTGCCCCGGACAAATCGGAAGCGGCGCGCACCGCCGCCATTCTGGCCACGGCAGCGGCAGCCATGGCGCCTGATACCGTCACCGACAGCATTGGCCAGCCCGGCGTTGAACACCTCAATTACAGCCGCCGACTGATCGCCCGCATCCCCGATATTTTTAAGCAGGCGGCGCACGAACCCTGTGGCGCACGCGCGCTTATCTATTTTCTGGTGCTGGACAAGGACCCCGATCAGCGCTGGCAACAACTACAACATCTGATGGCACACGCCGACCCCGGCGCTTATCGTGAGACTGTCAAACTCAGCCGGCAGATCGACCGGCTCGAAAATGAATATCGACTGGCCCTTATCGACATGGCGCTGTCGAGCCTGCGCCAGCTTTCCCAGAAACAGTACCAGCTATTCAAGAAAAACCTGGACACATTGATTGCCATGGACGCAAAAATCAGCCTGTTTGAATGGGTGGTGCAGAAGATAGTCACACACCACCTTGATCGCGTTTTTGAGCCGGGGCGCAGTGCTGAAAAAAACCGTTTGAGCCTGAACAAAGCGCAATACGCCTGTGCCGTGCTGCTGTCGTTTCTGGCCCATGCCGGCAGGCAACAAAATCTGGCTGAGCGCCACGCTTTCGAGTTGGGCAAACAGCAGCTGGGCGATTTTAATATTGAGCTGCTGGAAAAAGAGTCACTGAATTTAAAAACCTTGAACCAGTCGCTGGATCAACTGGTGCAGCTCAAACCGCTGGAAAAACCCCGCCTGCTCAAAGCCTGTGCCGCCTGCATCACCGCCGACCGGATGGTCGCCACCACCGAGAGCGAATTACTGCGCGCCATCGCCGACATCCTCGATTGCCCGATGCCGCCCCTGCTGGTTTGATTTTATTTGCTGCCGAACTTCATCCTAGCCAATATTTTTGGCCATGCAGCGATTACGACCGGAATTTTTTGCCTTGTAGAGCATGTCATCGGCGGCCTTGATAAATTCGGTGACGCTCCAGGACTCATCGTTGAGTTCAGCCACGCCCAGACTCACTGTTAACCGGAAGCGATGTCCATCATAGTGAAATACATAAGCTTCGGTCTGCCTGCGGATGCGTTCCGCTGTCTGCATGGCACCATTTATCGCCGTTGATGGCAGCAGGATGGCAAACTCCTCTCCCCCTATTCTGGCGACGGTGTCGATGTCGCGAACCACCTCCTCACATATCCTCGCCAGGGTTTCCAGAGCATAATCACCGGCACCGTGACCATAGGTGTCATTCACTTTTTTGAAGTAATCGATATCGAGAATAAGCATGGAAAGAGGTCGCTGATAACGTCGCCAGATATTTATCTGCTTGACCAGCTCGGAAGTAAAATAATGGCGATTGTACAAACCGGTGAGCTGGTCGGTAATCGCCAGCGGCTCCAGCCTGGACAGTATGCTCAAGTGGGAATAGGAAACAATGGCCGTCGCCCAGATGGCAAACAGCGCCAGGCCTCGATTGATCACGCTGACATCAAAAGTGGCGCCCGGTGGCGACATGAAATAACCCACTATGGTGAGCACACTGCCCAGAACAGCCAGAACCAGAATGAACCTGGGGCTGTGGGTAATCAGCCCCACCATCACCAGCGCCGCGTAGGGAACGCCGGCGGCAACCCCTGCGGGTGAAGCGATGTCAAACAACAACACCACAATGCAGATGAGCAGACTTAAAAAAACCACCAGTTGTTCGCGTGTACCAATTTGCAAAATTAAACCCTGTTAATCGTATATGGAATTTCGATGCACAATCATTCAGCCGCCGGTTTTCTCATTTCATAAAATCGTTAAATACGCTTTATTAAAAGCCTTTCACAAGCCATACTCTATAACTTAATAATACAACTACACGATAATTTATTCATGGTATTTATCAACAGCACTTTAACACCCGCCTGATTTTCAGGCCTTCCGGCGACAATGGCCGGCATTAAGGGCAATACATTGCGCAATGTTAATATCGCTGAAATATAAACATTTTTAACCATAAAAATCCCTATCATGCTTCATAAAAATTTATTTTTCCTGTTCCTTCTCGCGCTCCTTGTTTCAGGCTGCAGTTCAACACCCTATGTACCATCAGACGCCGAGCGCAGTATTCCGCTCGGAAAAAAGGTAGACCTGAAAAACTCCAGCGTCGTCAAAGACAAGCTTCATAACCAGCATAAAAACTGGCGCGGCGTGAAATATAGGATGGGCGGGCTGGGGAAAAATGGCATCGACTGCTCCGGCTTTGTTTACCGTACTTTCCGCTCGGAACTCGGCGTCCACATCCCCCGCACCACCGAGCAGCAATCATCCGTCGGAAAGAGCATTGGTCGCCACCAGCTTCGAGCCGGTGATCTGGTCTTTTTTAAGACCCGGTTTAAAGTCAGACATGTCGGCATCTATATCGAAAATAACCGGTTTTTACACGCCTCAACCAGCAAAGGGGTGATGATTTCCAGCCTGGATAATGTCTACTGGAAAGATAAATTCTGGAAAGCCCAGAGGCCGTGAACCAGCAAACCCTGATAAAAGCCCTGAACCTTGGGAGGCTGTCGGATTCAAGATGAATTACCATCGATCCCACGCTCCAGCGTAGTAACGATACAACATAGTTGGCAATTGGCAATAATTTTAGTCCTCAGATGAACGTGCCCAGCTGTCAAAAATATTAATTTCAGATCTTGCTAACACCTACTCGCAAAGTGTAGGGTTGTAACCCAAAATAACACTCCATAACAGCAAACTGTAACGAGGTCGATTTTTATGCGCAGGCTTTTATTATCCGGTCTTTTCTTTATCTCTCAGTCGGTATTTTCTGGCGAAATTGCCCAGTTATATGAACACGGCGTCTTCGATACCCGCTGGGGTGACTCCATGGAAGAGGTTAAAGCGGTCTTCCCCGCCGGCAAACGTGAAGCCTACAAGGAGGTCGTTTTGTATGTGGTCAGAGACGGCCGTCCCCTGTTCAATGTCGAACGCAAACGCAACGCCTTCATCACCTTCGGCTTCGACCCCGAACAGAGACTGAATAGCGTCGCTGTGGAATTTCAGGTCAATGACTACAACAAATTACTCCACAATCTCGACCGGCAATTTGGTGAGCACATCACCCTGTCAGATGACAGCACGGCAAGAATAGTAACCTGGCCCAATGACAAGGGCGTGGAACTCTCCCTGACCATGTCACGCGCGGGATTTTTTACCCAGGAAATAAAAACCAGCGTGAATATTATTTACACCGGTCTGGATAAGAACGACTAATATAGCGCGTAATCCATGGGCGATACCGGGGCACATTTACAGCCATGCCGCACCCGGCTTCGCCTGCCAGGGCTAACCCTGCTCATGCAGATTACAGGGTCCTTGATATTGCTCTGGCACACTCTCGGGGCACTGCCCGCACATTTCGTTGCCGGGTACCGCAAAGTCGATCTTGCGTGGGTATAGCAGGTCGAGGCCGTCCATGATGGTGACAAACTCCTCCAGGCTTTTATCACCGCCGAGACGCGGGTTACGCACCTTCTCCTGCGCAACACTGGAGATAAAACGGCCTTCATAATCGTGGCCGGGGTAGATCAGCGTTTCATCGGGCAGGCTGAAGAGCTTTTCATGAATGCTCCGGTAGAGCGTCGCGGCATCGCCTGACTGAAAATCGGTTCGGCCACAGGCTTCTATCAGCAGGGCATCCCCACTGAACACTCTTTTCTGTGTGCCGTCATCCAGCAAATAGGCATGGTGATGGGAGGTGTGGCCGGGGGTAAATAATGGCTGAAGTTCAACTGAACCCATCTTGAATGGTTCCCCCTCCTTGATGCCAATATCGGCACACTCCGGTTTTTCTATCGCAGGATACGCCACCTTGCAGCCGGTGCGTTCGCGCAACAACCGCGCACTGGTCAGGTGATCAGCATGATGATGAGTGTCCAGTGTATACATGAGCTTGAGATCCAGCTGCTGGAGTCGATCAAGGTCGCGTTGCAAAGTGTCCAGTACCGGGTCGATCAGCAGCGCCTGTCCGGTTTGCGGGCAGGCCAACAGGTAGGTGTAGGTACTGGAATCTGGTTCAAATAATTGCTGGAATATCATGAGTCTCTCCGGTTGAATTAAAATGGCAGTGCGATGCTGTTTATTTATAACGGCAGTTAAAAAATCACCAATAATGTGAAGCAGTCATGCGTCACAAATTTTTTATACCTGCGCAAATTTTTCGTTATCAGCGCTGCACTAACAGTATTGGTCAGCACTCAGCTTAACAAGTTCATTCGCCATTAGTATTGATGTTTTTCTGAACAGCAGGCACGCCATAATACGAAACAACACTATAAGTTCACCCTCCTCTTTATATTCCAGTCTGTATTTACCGTCATTCTGTTCTGGTGGCTGATTGCGCTACAAAGCAGGCAGGCGAAGCCGGGTGCAGAATGACGCAAGCGGTGAGACTCAGCACGATTGTCGGACTGCTGGGCAAGTCGGCCAGCGTGGAGATAAGCAGTCCGGCAATATAACCAGCCAGACCACAGAGATAGGCCAGCAGCAGAATGCCGACACAGGCCGAGACCACAAATGAGACGCCGATAATCGCCTCCTGAATGTCCGGCCAACGGCGCTCGGTCCAGCGCAGAAAAATCGCGCCGAGAATGGCGCTGAGGGTGGCGATGAGCTGAATGGAAAAAGTATTCGATTCATCGATTAGCGTATACGCGTAAATCATGCCCACACTCGCCATCTGGGCAATCGCCAGATCGATAAAAATAATACCGCGTTGCAGCACCACCATGCCCAGCGGCACATGTGTCGCCAGCACTAAAAATCCGGCGATGAACGCCAGGCCGATGATGGAAAAATCCATTAATTCAAAATGCATGTCAGTTCATCCCGTTGCTTAATTTGTGCACGCCTTTAGTAATTTATTTTCATAAATTTACACGGCTTAAATTATTCAGGGCGCGGTCAAGAGTCGTAGCGTCTCATCAAACAGCTCGAACAGGTCATTCGCCCGCTCACTGCCCGACACCGTATACGGCAACTCCACTGCACTGGCCCCGGTCTGTTCCGCCAGCCATTGCGCCGGGCACGGGCGGAAAAACAGGCCGACCGCCAGTGGCGATGACAATGTGATCCGCGCTGTAAGATACACCATCGACTTCCACACTGTGCGCGTCGACAAAATGGGCGTGGCCGGTGATGCGTTCGATATTGGTTTCAACCACATAACTGTCCCAGTACTGATTGATATTGCTGATATATTTTTCTCGGCCACTGACCAGTTTTTTTCAGTCGGTGTCACCACGCTGCACCTCAATACCGAAGCCGCCGGCGTCATCCACCGCGTGCGCAAGATTGGCTGCATACCACATTATTTTTTTCGGCACACAGCCGTTATTTACACAGGTCCCGCCCAGACGCGCGCCTTCGATGATGGCGACTTTTTTTCCCAGTTTCGCCGCCGCTGCCGCCGCCAATGGTGATTAAATCATAATGCCTGTTCATCTCTACATCTCCTCAATATTTAATAGACGTCCGGTATAAAACGGCTCTCCACTCAGGGAGAGCCGGGGTCGTTATGCCGCCTGATTAGCCTGCTTCATGTAGGCTTCCAGCTCTTCGGAGCCGCCGATGCGCTCACCGTTAATGAACACCTGTGGCACGGTTGCCTTATCCGATATGGCGCGCAGGGTGGCCTCGGTGTAATCACGGTTCAGCACCATCTCCTGAAAATCGATGCCCGCGTCGCGCAACATGCCTTTGGCGCGCACACAGAACTCGCAACCTTCGCGGGTAAAAATGGCGACATCCGCTGGCACGGTCGCCTCGGGCGCGACATATGCCAGCATGGTGTCGGCATCCGAAACTTCGAACGGGTCACCGGGCAAATCCGGTTCGATGAACATCTTTTCGACCACACCGTCTTTCACCAACATCGAATAACGCCATGAACGGTCACCAAAGCCCAGATCATTTTTCGCCACCAGCATGCCCATGCCGCGGGTGAAATCACCATTGCCATCGGGCAGGAAGGTCACATTGTCTGCCTTCTGCTCGTTGCGCCATTCATTCATAACAAAGGCGTCGTTCACCGAGACGCAGACCACCTCATCGACACCATTGGCTTTAAACACCGGCGTCAACTGGTTGTAGCGCGGCAGATGGGTGGATGAGCAGGTCGGGGTAAATGCGCCGGGCAGCGAAAACACCACCACGGTTTTTCCCTTGAAAACATCATCCGTAGTCACATCCACCCATTCATGGTCACGGCGGGTGTGGAAAGTGACTACGGGTACTTTTTGCTGTTCATGATTTTCTAACATAATGATCTCCGGTTGTTGTTTGAGTAATCAGCCTGCCTCTCGGCATAGCCGCTGAATTAATCTTCAGCATGAGAAGCATTATGCGCATCGACGCATCATTATAAAAATCGTTTATTTTGATTAATACGATAGGTTTTGACGATAATGAAAAATGCCGGGAAAAAAGGCGAGACGTACTGACTCTATTGGATTTTCTTGAGGGGGCGTTTTTTGACGCTGTCGGGCAACTGCGCCTGAATGACTCTCGCCAGCATGTCGATGGCCTGGCGGCGGGGGAAACTCCTGCGGAACACCATCACTACGCGGCGATAGGCATCGGCCATCTCCAGCTTGCGAATCGCAATCTCACTGGCGCTGCCCCATGACCCGCGCAGCGCCAGTGCCGGTACCAGCGTCGACCCCATGCCCGCCGCCACCAGCTGCAACAGAGTTTCCAGACTGGCCGCACGCAGATCCGCCATCTCACCCTGGTTATCCCGACTGCGCAAGCGGCAGACATGCATCGCCTGCTCGGCCAGGCAATGGCCATCGGATAACAGCAGCAGATCGATATGCTCAAGGTCGCGCTGGCTGATGCTCTCCTTCGCCTCAAGCTCACTGCCCCGCGCGCAGGCCAGCCAGAACGGCTCGTCATAGAGCGGGATCGCCACAAGATCAGCATCCTCCACTGGCGTCGCCAGCAGCGCCGCATCAATTTCATGATTATGCAGCCGCGCCAGCAGGGTATCGGTCATCTCCTCCGACAGCACCAGCCGCATCTGTGGATACTCGCTTTTAAGCGGCAGTAGAATCAGCGGCATCAAGTACGGGCTGATAGTGGGGATCGCCCCCAGCCACAACGGCCCCGCCAGCGGATCGTTATGCGAACGTGCCAGCTGCTGAATACTTTTCACTTGCTCCATGATGCGGTGCGCATGCTGCAAAATGGCTTCACCTGTGGGGGTGATCGCCACCGAACGGTTAGTGCGCTCGAACAGCACCACACCCAGCTCGTCCTCCAGCTTCTTTATCTGCCCGCTCAGCGTCGGCTGGCTGACGAAGCAGCGCTCCGCCGCCTTACCAAAATGGCCGGTCTCGGCGATAGCGATCAGGTATTTGAGGTCACGTAGATTCATGAAGATGTATCATTGGTAATAACGATTGATTCAGTATAAATGGATGGTTTTTTATATCAATAGGTGGGGGCATTTTGTGGGTTGAATGGGATCTTGTTTCCGTATGCAACTGTGTACTTATTAACCTTCTTGATAAGTCGTATCATGGTGGGTAATTGGTTCGCTAACCCACTACCCATAAAACAACAGATAATTAATACTGAAAGATAAAACCAAGAACTCTCACATGCGTTCGAGATGACAATCCTGGACAGAGAAAAATTGTCTCTACCCTGACTCGTTCATTTCGTCGGCAAAGGTTTGCCGACCTACTGCTAGCGGCAAACAGGCATCATCTCTAACTCACTCCACATAACCGCTGCATTTTCATTGTTTTGTCACAATAATGACTTATATCCGTCATATTGGGCATATATCTTTATTTTCATAAATATAGCCTGATAGTGAGAATTGAGATGATTGATGTTGATGCCCTGCTGAGAGTTTATTTACCAAATTTGGATGAATCAAATAAATCGCTGGTGAAGGCGGCTACTTCTATTCTGAAAAAACTGCTGCATCAGGATGAGATTAATCATTTCATTCAGACTAATCAGCATCTGGAGGGTCTTGAATTTAATGATGCTGTGCTGGAGCACCTTAAATTTACCTTTCGGGTGTCGAATAAAGACCGCTCCAAAATTCCTGATCAGGGACGTGTGATTATTGTCGCCAATCACCCGCTGGGTTCGCTGGATGGGTTGGCGCTGTTAAAGCTGGTGTCAGAGATCAGGGTCGATGTGAGAATTGTTGCGACGACCTTGCTTACCCATATTGATCCGCTTAAAAATCTATTTCATTCGGTCGATAATATGCCGAAGAAAGCCGGGCATCTTAAAAGCATGCGCCAGATTGTAGGCGCACTGGAATCTGAGCAGGCGGTGATTATATTTCCCACTGGGGAGGTGTCGCGCATACGGCCCCATGGTGTTCGCGATGGAAAATGGAAAACCGGTTTTTTATACCTGGCTAAAAAAACCAGAGCGCCCATTGTTCCGGTGCATATTCAGGGCAGAAACTCGGCGCTATTTTATGGCCTTTCCAGCGTCTACAAACCATTTGGCACCATGATGCTGGTGAACGAGATGCTTAACAAGCAGGATAGCGAGATTTCATTTCGGGTTGGCAGACCCATTCCCTGGGAGTCTATCGATGCGCTGGACATGACCAAATCGGCCATCGCGAAACGCATGCGCAAGCAGGTCTATCTGCTTGGTAAAAATAAGAAGGAAGAGCTGTTCAAGCCTGTTGAGAATATTATTCATCCGGTCGCTGCCAAATTGATCCGTAAGGAACTGAGGGCATCACAGCTTATTGGCGAAACGCAGGATGGTATGAAGATTTATCTATTTGACTACCTGTCCAATTCCAGCGTTATGCGCGAAATCGGCCGTCTGCGTGAACTGTCTTTCCGGCAGGCGCAGGAAGGTACCGGAAATGCCCTCGACATCGACAGCTATGATCGTTATTACCGTCATCTTATTTTATGGGACGAGAACGAACTGGAAATCGTTGGTTCATATCGCATTGGTGAGGCGGGAAAGATTCTCAAAGAAAAAGGCGAGGCCGGGCTGTACACCCATAGCCTGTTCAAGTTCGACAAGGCGTTCACGCCTTATCTGGAAAATGCCATAGAACTTGGGCGCAGTTTCATCCAGCCAAGATATCAGGGCAAGCGCAGTCTCGATTATCTCTGGTATGGCATTGGCGCCTATTTACAGCAGCACCCGCATATACGCTATATGTTCGGGCCGGTCTCACTCAGCACCTCATACCCTGAACCTGCACGAGCGCTTATCGCCAGTTTTTATACGGAGCTTTTCGGCAGTGATAACAACCTCGCTGCAGCCAGACTTCCGTTTCACTTTATGCCCAGTAAAGAGTTTACTGCCTTTAAAGGTGTAACTGATGAGGATGATTACAAACGGGCCTATGCCATTCTGAAAGATAAGCTGGCTGAGTTCGGTGTGCGCGTACCGATACTTTACAAACAATATGTCGAGGTGTGCCAGCCGGGCGGATGTGAATTCCTGGGCTTTAATATTGACCCCGATTTTTCACACTGTGTGGACGCACTGATTTTTATGCACATGGATACCATCAAACGAAAAAAGCGGGAGCGTTATATTGAAAGCCATGTACCGGAAAGTGAAAATCTGGATGCTGCCTAATAGATTATGGGCTTCCTGCGCCAGCCCAATCTACAAACTTTTTCGTCTAAGCCATTAAACTTTAGTCTTCCTGATTCTCATCCGGCTTTTCTTCCACCACTTCTTCCGGCTTCGGCTTCATGGCGATTCTTTTTTCATCTTCGATTTTCCGGGCGCGGCGTTTCTGCTGCTCGTTAAGGTTATGCCTTTTCAGAAACTTGCTGACTTCGTCCTCTGCCCAGCTTTTTGCCTCGGCTTCGATGTCGAAGCCGCCTTGGCTTTTTGAAACCACGACGGCTCTTGAGGTGACTCGCCTTACTATATCGACCGTCCAGCTAGAACCGTCCTGTTCGATTCGATAGCTGTATTTCCTGCTTTGTGTCATTTTCTATATTTCCTGGGCGTTGATCTATTCTGGTTAATGACAGTCGGCAAGTTGCGACAATTATTTATTACGTCGTGATGCCTGAATTTTCAGGCGCAACGCATTCAGCTTGATAAAGCCTTCGGCATCCTGCTGATTGTAGGCACCGGCATCGTCTTCGAAGGTGGCGATGCTTTCATCGAACAGTGAATCGGTGGCTGATTTACGGCCCACGGCGGAGACGCTACCCTTGTACAGTTTAACGCGCACCACGCCGTTCACGGTTTTCTGCGATTCGTCGATCATGGTCTGCAACATGGTGCGCTCGGGGCTCCACCAGTAACCGTTGTAAATCAGGGTAGCGTAGCGTGGCATCAGCTCGTCTTTGAGATGGGCGACTTCACGATCCAGGGTGAGCGATTCGATGGCGCGATGCGCTTTCATCATGATGGTGCCACCGGGGGTTTCGTAGCAACCGCGCGATTTCATGCCGACATAGCGGTTTTCGACGATGTCGAGACGGCCAATGCCGTTGGCACCACCGACGCGGTTGAGCTCAGTGAGCACTTCGGCGGGGCTCATGGCTTTGCCGTCGAGGGCCACGATGTCGCCCTGCTCATAAGTCAGTTCGAGATAGGTAGCCTTGTCGGGCGCCTGCTCGGGTGAGACCGACCAGCGCCACATGTCGTCTTCGGCTTCGGCCCAGGGATCTTCCAGAATACCGCCTTCGTAGGAGATATGCAGCAGGTTGGCGTCCATCGAATAGGGCGATTTTTTGCCCTTGTTGAAATCGACCGGGATGTTGTGCTTTTTGGCATAGTCCATGAGTTTTTCGCGCGAGTTCAGGTCCCATTCCCGCCAGGGTGCGATCACGTGCACGTCGGGTTTGAGCGCATAGGCGCCCAGTTCGAATCGCACCTGATCGTTGCCCTTGCCGGTGGCGCCATGGGAGATGGCATCGGCACCGGTGGCGCTGGCGATTTCGACCAGGCGCTTGGCGATGAGCGGGCGCGCAATCGAGGTGCCCAGCAGGTATTCACCTTCGTAGATAGTGTTGGCGCGAAACATGGGGAAGACGTAGTCGCGCACAAACTCTTCGCGCAGGTCTTCGATGTAGATCTCCTTGATGCCCATGGCCTGCGCCTTGGCGCGCGCCGGTTCGACCTCTTCGCCCTGACCGATGTCAGCGGTGAAGGTGACGACTTCGCAACCGTATTCGTCTTCCAGCCATTTCAGAATGATGGAGGTATCCAGGCCGCCCGAATAGGCAAGCACGGCTTTTTTGATATTGGTTTTTCTGGCAGACATCAGGTCGCTCCGTTTTGCAGATCTATTAATGGGTGGCGATTATACCGGAGAGCGGCCCTCAATAGAAAAAATCCGAAGCTTACTAACAAAACGCATGGAAAGGATACCCTTCAATCAAGACCGTCAGCAGCAGGGATGCTGCTGCCGAGCGTACACGGATGTATTCTCAGCGCGTCTTGATTGAAGGGTATCCTTTCCATATAACTCAATAGTATCTGCGCCTAATCTTGTCAGCCGACCTGCTTTGCAGCGCCTGTTTTCATCGGCTCAAATTCGACTAACTGCCGATTAACTTCTATAATTCGGCCTCTGGCTTTTATTGTAGAGCCTGCCTGCTGCACGAGGCTGGCCGCGGCAAAAAACGTCCAACGAACAATTTCGTAGAAATACCCAAAACTTAATGGAAGTTGACGGTATTTTCTTCGAACATGCGAGATATATATGACTGATTTAAACGACATCGATCCACTGGAAACACGTGAATGGCTGGATGCGCTCTCCGCTGTTATTGAACATGAAGGCCCTGAACGGGCCCATTTTCTGCTTGAACAACTTATTGATAATGCCCGCCGTTCGGGCAGCAATTTACCGTTCACCAATAACACCGCCTACCTGAACACCATTCCCAAGCATCTTGAGGAATACACCCCCGGTGACCCGGCTATCGAACGTCGTATTCGTTCACTGATTCGCTGGAATGCCATGGTCATGGTGGTGCGCGCTAATAAGGAGTCGTCTGAGCTGGGCGGTCATATCGCCAGCTTTTCTTCAGCGGCGACACTCTATGATGTCGGTTTCAATCACTTTTTCCACGGCGCCGAACACGAAAATGGCGGTGATCTGGTCTTTATTCAGGGACATTCATCACCGGGCATCTATTCACGCGCCTATCTGGAAGGCCGCCTTAGCAAGGAACAAATGGACAATTTCCGTCAGGAAGTCGATGGCGGCGGTCTCTCCTCCTACCCGCACCCCTGGCTGATGCCGGATTTCTGGCAGTTCCCGACCGTCTCCATGGGCCTGGGTCCGATCATGTCGATCTATCAGGCGCGTTTCATGAAATACCTGAATGATCGCAGCATTACCGAAGCCGGCAACCGCAAGGTCTGGGCCTTCTGTGGCGATGGCGAAATGGATGAGCCGGAGTCAGTGGGGGCGATTACACTCGCCGGTCGTGAAAAGCTCGACAACCTTATTTTTGTTATCAACTGCAATCTTCAGCGGCTGGACGGCCCGGTTCACGGCAACGGCAAAATCATCCAGGAGCTGGAATCACTCTACCGCGGTGCAGGCTGGAATGTCATCAAGGTGGTCTGGGGCGGCTCCTGGGATTCACTACTCGATCAGGACAAAGACGGCCTGTTGCGCAAGCGCATGGAAGAGGTGGTTGACGGTGATTATCAGAACTACAAGGCCAAAGACGGCGCTTATGTGCGTGAAAATTTCTTCGGCACCAATCCCGAACTGAAAGCCATGGTAGCAACCATGTCGGACGATGCGATCTGGCGCCTGAACCGCGGCGGCCATGATCCGCACAAAGTATATGCCGCCTATGCCGCAGCGATTAAACACAAGGGCCAGCCCACCGTTATTCTGGCCAAGACCGTCAAGGGCTATGGCATGGGTGAGGCCGGTGAAGCTCAGAATGCAACCCACTCACAGAAGAAGATGGACATCGAAAGCCTGAAACGCTTCCGCGACCGTTTCGACATCCCCATCTCTGTCGAGCAGGCTGAAAATGCCGAGTATTACCGCCCCGCTGATGACAGCGAGGAGATACAGTACCTGCAGGCGCGCCGCCAGGAACTGGGCGGTTACCTGCCTAGACGCACCCGTTTCGCGGAACCGCTAACCGTGCCCGGACTCAGCATTTTTGACGGCATACTGGAAGGTTCCGGTGAGCGCGAAATGTCGACCACCATGGGCTTTGTACGCATGCTCACTTTGCTCACCCGCGACAAGACCATCGGCAAAAAGATTGTGCCCATCGTCCCTGATGAAGCGCGCACCTTCGGCATGGAAGGCATGTTCCGCCAGCTGGGCATCTACTCCTCGGTCGGCCAGCTGTACGAGCCACAGGATAAAAATCAGGTCATGTTCTATAAAGAGGACAAGACCGGTCAGGTACTGGAAGAAGGCATCAACGAAGCCGGCGCCATGTCTGCATGGATTGCCGCCGCTACCGCCTACAGCGCACACGGCGTCAGCATGATTCCGTTCTACGTTTTCTACTCCATGTTCGGCTTCCAGCGCATTGGCGATCTGGCCTGGGCGGCGGGTGACATGCAGGCACGCGGCTTCCTCATCGGCGGCACCGCCGGGCGCACCACCCTGGCCGGTGAAGGCCTGCAACATCAGGACGGTCACAGCCTGCTGGTGGCATCGACCATCCCTAACTGCATCGCTTATGATCCCTGCTTCGCCTACGAAATGGCGGTGATTATTCAGGACGGCATGCGCCGCATGGTGCAGGAACAGGAAAATGTTTATTTCTATATAACCGCCATGAATGAGACCTACCAGATGCCTGCCATGCCCAGAGGCGCGGAAGAAGGCATCCTCAAAGGCATGTACCCGTTCAGCACTCATAAGGCCAAAAAGGCGCAGCCCAAAGCGCAGCTATTCGGCAGCGGCACCATTCTGCGCGAAGTGATTGAAGCAGCCGAGCTGCTGGAGAAAGACTGGGGCGTGAGCGCCGATGTCTGGAGCATCACCAGCTACAACGAACTGGCGCGCGAAGCCCGCGAGTGTGAGCGCTGGAACATGCTCAACCCCTCGAAGAAGGCGCGTATCAGCTATGTCGAACAGGCTTTGAAAGATTGCGGAGGGCCGGTGATTTCAGCCTCGGATTATGTACGCAACGTCGCCGAACAGATTCGCGGCTTCATACCGATGACCTACACCGTACTCGGCACCGATGGCTATGGCCGCTCGGATACGCGCAAGAAACTGCGTCGTTACTTTGAGGTAAACAGCCATTATGTCGTGCTGGCAACACTGAAGACGCTAGCCGATGAAGGCACCATCCCGGTCGCCAAAGTTAACGACGCCATCAAGCAATACGGCATCGACATCAACAAACCCAACCCGCTCTACGCGTAGGAAGGATCAGGACATGGCAGAAATAAAAAACATTCTTGTTCCCGATATCGGCGATTTTTCGGGCGTTGAAGTCATCGAGATTCTTGTCTCGGAGGGCGACGCCGTTAATGTCGAAGATACGTTAGTTTCGCTGGAATCGGACAAGGCCGCGATGGAAATCCCGTCCGAATACGCGGGCGTGATTAAAGAGATAAAGATCAACATGGGCGACACTGTTTCACAGGGCGACGTGCTGATGACGATTGAGGTGGCTGACGAAGCCGCCGAACCGGCTGGCGGCGAAGAAGAAAAAGCAGCGCCAGAGCTGGCCAAAGCGGAGCCGGCTCCGAAAGCTGAGGAGCCCAAAGCTGAAGAACCGCAAGCCGAAGCACCCGCTCCGGCCGCCGCCAAACCGGCACCGGTGCCGCAGAAAGCAAGTGTCGAGCCGTTTGATGAAGCCGGTTTCCGCAAGGCACACGCCAGCCCCGGGGTGCGTAAATTTGCCCGCGAACTGGGCGCCAATCTGGCCCGGATCAACGGCTCGGGCGAGAAGGGCCGCATCCTGAAAGAGGACGTCAAGGCCTTCGTCAAACAGGCACTCAGCAACGGCGGAGCGGTCGCAGGCACCGGCGGACTGAGCGTAGAGCCCATGCCGGAGATCGATTTCAGCCAGTTCGGCGACATCGAAACCCAGCCGCTGAGCAAGATCAACAAGCTCACCGGCAAGTTCCTGCATCGCAACTGGGTGAACATTCCCCACGTTACCCAGTTTGATGAGATTGACATTACCGATCTGGAATCCTTCCGCAAAGAGCTGAACGAAGAGCATAAAGACAAGAACATCAAGATCACCATGGTGGCTTTTCTGATCAAGGCCATGGCCTCGGCTCTGAAAGAGTTCCCGCGCTTCAACGCTTCGCTGGATACTTCGGGTGAAAACCTGATCATGAAAAAATACATCAACATCGGCGTGGCCATGGACACCCCGGCCGGTTTAGTCGTGCCGGTGATCCGCGACGTGGAATGCAAGTCGCTGCTCCAGATCGCCCAGGAAGTGGTCGACACCAGCGTCAGGGCCAGAGATAAGAAACTGACCCCGAGCGATATGTCCGGTGGCTGCATCAGCATCTCCAGCCTGGGCGGCATCGGCGGCACCGCTTTCACCCCGATTGTGAACGCCCCGGAAGTGGCCATTCTCGGCGTCTCGCGCGCGGCCATGAAACCGGTTTATCAGGACGGTGAATTCGTTCCCCGTCTGATGATGCCGATTTCGCTGTCCTACGATCACCGCGTGATCGATGGTGCCGCCGGTGCTCGCTTCACCACGTTCCTCGGCAAAATTTTGGCCGATACCCGCAGACTGGTACTTTAAAGTTACTCAGGAATCACTCATGTCCAAAATTGTTAACGTAGAAGTCCCTGATATTGGCGATTTCACTAATGTCGATGTCATCGAAGTACTGGTCGAAGCCGGCAGCGAGGTCGCCAAAGAGGAGACCCTGATTACGCTGGAATCGGATAAGGCCAGCATTGAAATCCCCTCCCCTTTCGCCGGCACGGTGAAAGAGCTGAAGGTAAAAGTCAACGACAGCGTCTCTCAGGGCGACGTCATATTAAGCATGGAAGTGGCTGATGAATCGGCTGCTGACACCGAAGCATCGAAAGCCAGCGAAGCTGAACCTGAACCGGCGGCTGCCGGAAAAGCCGAGCCGGAAAAAGCGGCAGCGCCTGAAGCCGCCGCCATTCCGGAAGGCAGCGACATGCACGCCGACCTGGTGGTGCTGGGTTCCGGCCCCGGCGGTTATACCGCCGCCTTCCGCGCGGCGGATCTGGGCAAGAGCGTTATTCTGATCGAGAAATACAGCACCATCGGTGGCGTCTGCCTCAACGTGGGCTGCATCCCCTCCAAGGCCCTGCTGCACACCGCGCACATCATCAACGAAGCCGAAGAGATCGGCGCGCACGGCGTGACTTTCGGCAAGCCCAAAATCGACATCAAAAAGATCGTCGCCAACAAGGACAAGATCATCAATACCCTGACCGGCGGCCTGGCCGGTCTGGCCAAACAGCGTAAGGTTAAAATCGTCACCGGTTACGGCAAATTCACTTCGCCCAAAACCATCGACGTTGCCGACAAGGACGGCAAGACCACCACCATCTCGTTCGATGATGCGATCATCGCCGCCGGCTCTTCGGTAATGAAAATTCCCGGCTTCCCCTACGACGACGAACGGCTGATGGATTCCACCGGCGCGCTCGAACTAAAAGAGATTCCGAAACGCCTGCTGGTCATTGGCGGCGGCATCATCGGTCTGGAAATGGCCACGGTGTACGACGCACTTGGCGCCAAAGTCTCCATCGTCGAACTTTCGCCTGGACTGATCCCCGGCTGCGACCGCGACCTGGTGCGCCCGCTGGAAAAACGCGTCAAGAAGCGCTACGAAAACATCTGGCTGAACGCCAAAGTCACCGCCATTGAAGCCTTAAAGAAAGGCCTGAAAGTCTCTTTCGAAGGCAAGAATGTGCCCGAGACCGATACCTTTGACCGCGTCCTGCTGGCGGTGGGCCGCAGCCCCAACGGCAAACTGATCGACGCCGAAAAAGCCGGTGTGAACGTCGATGAGCGCGGCTTCATCGCCGTCGACAAACAGCAGAAAACCAACGTCCCCAACATCTACGCCATCGGCGACATCGTCGGCCAGCCCATGCTGGCGCACAAGGCGACGCACGAAGGAAAGACCGCCGCCGAAGCGATCAGCGGCATGAAATCCTATTTCGACGCCAAAACCATCCCCTCGGTTGCCTACACCGACCCGGAAATCGCCTGGATGGGCGTCACCGAAGAGCAGGCCAAAGCCGATGGCATCGCCTACACCAAAGGCGCCTTCCCCTGGGCCGCCAGCGGTCGCTCGCTCAGCATGGGCCGCAACGAAGGCCTGACCAAGGTGCTGTTCGACAAGAACACCCACCAGATCATCGGCGCCGGCATGGTCGGCACCAACGCCGGTGAACTTATCGCCGAAGCCGTGCTGGCACTGGAAATGGGCGCGGACATCGAAGACATCGCGCTCACCGTGCACCCGCACCCGACCCTCTCCGAAACCTTCAACTTCGCCGCCGAAATGGCCGAAGGCACCTGCACCGACCTGTACGCACCGAAGCGCTAGCGTCAAGTTGTTTAGGTAAACTCCAACAAGCCCGCAGCCTGCGGGCTTGTTTCGTTCTGTCCATATAAAAAACCAAACCCCTTTCGCCGCAGAGCCTTAAATCTTTTTAAATCACCCATTGAACTTTCTCATTACGTTCTCCTATAATAGCCGCATCCGAGAACATATTGAGAACGCCATGACCCTCACCGACAACCAACGCGCTGTACTTAACTTTATTCAACGCTATATCGCCACTCACGCCGTGGCGCCCAAGTTACAGGAGATT
The DNA here is from genome assembly GCA_032251315.1 of Gammaproteobacteria bacterium. GTDB lineage: Bacteria > Pseudomonadota > Gammaproteobacteria > SZUA-229 > SZUA-229 > LH-M37. Next base: position 27,181 of record JAVVEE010000007.1, on the reverse strand, counting down.
GCCGAAGGCATCGGCATCCGCTCGCGCGGGGTTGCGCACCGCTATGTGCAGGCGCTGGCCAAGGACGGTTATCTGGCCATCGACAGCGGCAAACACCGCGGCATTCGCCTGCTCAGGGAAAACCCGCACCAGCCGCAGGCCACGCTGCCGCTACTGGGAAAAATTGCTGCCGGCAAACCCATCGAGGCGATTCCCGGTGAGGACGAAATCAATCTGGTCGATTTTTTCGGGAAAAACAATTTTGCCGTGCGGGTGCAGGGTGACTCCATGATCGACGCCGGCATTTTCGATGGCGACATCGCCGTGATTGAATTCTGCGAAACCGCCAGTGACGGTGACATCGTAGTCGCCCTGATCGATGAGGAAGAGACCACGCTGAAGCGCTTCAAGCGCAGCAGCCAGGGGCGCTTAATTGAACTGATCCCCGCAAACAAGGAAATGCAAACCATGGTCTACGGCGCCCACCGCGTGCGTATTCAGGGGGTGCTGGTTGGGCAGTTGCGGCGGTATTAATGATTAAAGAGCAAGATCTCTCCCTATGGTCGAGATGACAATACTGGACTGATTGCAATACTGGGCTATTCTTGAGTCAAGATGGCCGCATTCATTTTTGCTCTGTCATTTCGAACGCATGTGAGAAATCTTATGCCCACCTAATTATGCACAGGGATAAATAATCAAATGGATAAAAACTATTATGTTTACCTGATCACCAACTGGAACAACAAGGTTCTTTATGTCGGCGTAACTAACAATCTGCTGCGCCGAACTTATGAACATAAGAATAAATTACTCAACGGCTTCACTGAAAAATACAACGTTAACAAGCTTGTTTATTTCGAACAAACTAATGATGTATTGGCTGCAATCACACGCGAGAAAGAAATAAAGAAATGGCGAAGAGAAAAGAAAAACCGACTTGTCAGTACGACCAATCCCGAATGGAAAGATTTGAGTGAAGATTTGCAGCTCTAAAAACAAGATCTCTCCCTATGGTCGAGATGACGCTATTCTTTTTTACTCTGTCATTTCGAACGCATGTGAGAAATCTTTTCAGCCTCGTGACGTAAGATCTCTCCCTGTGGTCGAGATGACAATACCGGACTGATGACGATACTGGGCAGATGACACTATCGAATTAATGACAATACTGAACCGATAACAATGCTGGAATATTTTTGAGCTGAAATGACAACATCATCAGGAGTAAACCACCCTCTCCACTGGCCACGCGCTATCGCACTCATCGATATGAACGCTTTTTTCGCTTCGGTGGAGCAACGCGACTTCCCTTCCCTGCTGGGTCAACCGGTGGGGGTGACGAATGGGCTGCGCGGCAGTTGTATCATTACCAGTTCCTACGAGGCACGCGCCTGCGGAGTGCGCACCGGCATGCATCTGAAGGAGGCGCGGCAGCTCTGCCCGAATCTGATTCAGCGGCCGGCGCGGCCCGGGGTGTATGCGGGTATTTCCACACGCATCATGCAGGCGCTGCACGATGTCTGCCCGGATATGGAGGTGTTCTCGGTGGATGAGGCTTTCATCGATATCACCCCCTGCCAGCAGCTGTATGGCTCGCCCATTGAAGCGGCGCGGCTGTTGAAGCAGGCGGTGTATCGCGCCTCGGGGCTGCTCTGCTCGCTCGGGCTCAGCGGCGACCGTACTACCGCCAAATACGCCGCCAAACTCAACAAGCCGGACGGTTTTACCGTGATTCCACCCTGGGAGGCGCGGGAACGGCTGCGCCATGTGCCGGTCACCGAGCTGTGCGGCATCGGCGAGAAGATCGGCCAGTTTCTCGCCGGATATGGGGTGCGTTATTGCGGCGACATGGAGAAACTGCCGATCAGCGTGCTCGCCCGCCGCTTTGGCAATCCAGGGCGGCGCATCTGGTCTATGTGCCAGGGCGAAGACCCCGAGCCGCTGCACTTCGAGGTGGCCGCGCCCCAATCCATCGGCCACGGCAAGGTGATGCCGCCCAATACCTGTAGCCGCGATGTCATCCTCACCTATTTGCAACACATGTGCAGCAAGGTCGGCGTGCGGTTACGACGCCACGAGCTGGAGGCGCGCACATTCTGGTTCGGCCTGCGCACCGGGCAGGACTGGCTGGGTGAAAAAATCCGCCTGCCCGAATTTAGCAATGATGATCGCCTGTTTTATCAGAGCTGCCAGCAGAAACTGAATCATCTATGGCAGGGTCAGGGTATCTGGCAGATTCAGATTACCGCGCTCGATCCCCGACCTGCGGGCATGCAGCTCGATCTGTTTTCCAGCCCGCCCGAAAAGCTCGCCCGCGACAAACAGCTGCACCTCGCTATGGACAAGGTTAACCTGCGTTATGGCGAACTGACCCTGTCACCCGCCCGGCTGTTGCAGCGCTCGGACATGCCCAATGTGATCTCACCGGCGTGGAAGCCCAGCGGCCACCGGCGCACTATTTGAGCGAGACCGGTCGCCTGCACCTGATCAAACTCTAACCATTACCTATAACGCATTGCGTTATATAACGTACTTCGTTATATTTCAAGCATGACATGCCTGCATCCCGGAAAAATGCTACTGAATCAATACCTGAGACCCGAAAATCTCAGCCAGAACCAGCTGGCACGCGCGATCAAGGTGCCGCCACGCCGGATCAACGAGATCATTCTGGGCAAACGCGCCATCTCCGCCGATACCGCCCTGCGCCTCGGCGCTTATTTCAGCAACAGCGCCGGCTACTGGATGCGCCTTCAGGCAGAATACGATCTGGCACGGGCGCGGGGAAAAATCGGCACGAGTTTAAGCACCATTCAGGCGCTGCACATGGATGAAAACCGGCTCATTCTGGCCGAAACCGCCCCGCGTCCAAAAAGTACTGAGAATGATCCGTCGACAAAGCTCAACATCAAACGGCGAATTATGCGATGAACAAATTAAAAACCTACCCCAATCCGTGGCGACCACAATCCAGCCGCATCATCTACGACAACCCCTGGTTCAGCCTGCACGAAGATGAGGTCATCAATCCGGGCGGCGGGCTTTCGCATTACGGAAAAATCGATTTCAAGAATATCGCCATCGGCATCATCCCCCTTGATGGGAACAACAACACCTGGCTGGTAGGACAGTACCGTTACGTGCCCGACTGCTATTCCTGGGAAATCCCCATGGGCGGCGGCCCGATGGACATCGACCCGCTCATTTCCGCGCAGCGCGAACGGCGCGAGGAGACCGGCCTGAGCGCCAGCCACTGGCAGGAGCTGATGCAGCTGCACACTTCGAATTCAGTCACCAACGAACGCGGTCTTGTTTATGTTGCGCGCGGCCTGACTCAGGGCGAAACCGAATTCGAAGAGACCGAAGATATAAAAATAGAAAAGCTGCCGCTGACAGAGGCCATCGAACGCGTCATGAGTGGTGAAATTACCGATGCGGTCAGCGTCGCCGGCTTGCTGAAAATGAGGTTATTAGAACGCTGATTCTAAGCCGGCGTGCGCCGCCTACGTCCCTGACAAATATTAGTGAACTAAAGATAAAAGTTTGTGTCGAAAGAACCTGCATCTGATTTGCTTAAAATCAATGAGAACCTGCTGAGTACGATCATCAGCCCTTCAAGAAAACATTCAAAATACAGGGTTACCATAATGAAATCATCCAGAATTACACCGTTCAACATGATAGCCGTAGCCGGTCTGGCGCTAGCCGTCACCGCCTGCGACAGCAACGACTCCGCCTCGACCGGCTCTTTAAGCGTTGGCGTGACCGATGCGCCGGTGGATACCGCGCAGAAAGTTATTGTTGAATTCAGCGGCGTGGAGATTAAACCCGCCAACGGCGAATCTATTAGCTTTGACTTCACTGAAAGATGCACGGCTGATCCCGCGTTTTGCCAGATTGATCTGCTCACACTGACCAACGGCGTTTCGCAGCAATTACTCGATGATGAAACCGTGCCCGCGGGCCAGTACAACTGGATGCGCCTGATGGTTAACGCTGAGCCGATAACCAAAGATTCCTACATTGTTATCAATGACAAAGAGTTCGAGCTGAGCATTCCCAGCGGCGCACAAACCGGCCTTAAACTGAACCGTGGTTTTGTGGTTCCCGCCGGCGGTGCCGCTGACTTTACTATCGATTTTGACTTGCGCAAATCGGTGCACGATCCGGTCGGCACCAGCGATTACCTGTTGCGACCGACGCTGCGAATTGTCGATAACGCTGAAATCGGAACCTTGTCCGGCAGCGTGGATCCCAGCTTCTATGACGCCGCCGGCGGCACCTGCACCGGGGCGGTATATGTTTTCGAAGGTGATGTTACTGATCCCGATGATGTCGACGGCGGGCTTGTTGATCCAATCACCACGGCAATAGTCCCCAATGATGGCGTATATAATTATACGGTGGGTTTCCTTTCGGAAGGGGATTATCGGGTGGCCTTTACCTGCGACGCTTCAGCGGATGCCCCGGAAGTAAATGATGACAACGCTACGGTTAGTTTCTTAAGCACGGCGATCGTATCCATTACCGCAGATGGCACTACGACGTACAACTTCCAGCCATTACCATAACACCTACGGTGGTGCATTAAATCTCTCGGCGACCTTCTGGTCGCCGTTTTTTATTAAGATTGCCTGTATAACCTGTCCGCAAATTCAAAATAAAATTCAGACTCAATACCGCTTTAACCCTCCCTCTGCTATATTCATCAAGGTATTACCGGTGAAATTCTACCGATAGATTTTAATCCTTCGCATCTGTGCAGATGCAACCATCATAACTTCCTGAAAATTAATGCAGGATTTAGAAAATACGCGTGCTTATTTACAGGCATCGCCATGACTCGATCAACAGTGTAATAGCAGGAAGCCTCAATGCAAAGAATCTTCTCCCCCGCCGTCACTCTGCTGAACCGCATGAGTTACACCCGGAAATTTACGCTGCTGTGGCTGGTGTCACTGATCGCAGTTGCCGTGGTGACCTACAGTCTGTTTACCAGCCTTGACCGGGTTATTCAGCCCTCACAACGGGAATTGCAAGGCCTGTCCCTGATTGAACCCATATCCCGAACGGTACAGCTTATTCAGCTACACCGTGGCTATTCGGCGGCGCTGCTCGGCGGCGTGGAGGGCATGAGGGACAGGCGCGCCGCCATAGAAAACCAGGTAGAGAGCGCTATCCAGAACATCGAAACAACCCTGCCCCCCGATCTGAGCCCAAACCTGAACTTGCAGCGCATCCGGCATGAATGGATGCAGCTGCGCAAGCAGGGGCTAGGCAGGACAATGGCCGCAAACTTCGCTGCACATACCCACCTGATCAGGCAGATCCAGTCATTCGAGTCATTTATCGCCGACGAATATGCGCTGATTCTGGATTCGGAGATCGCTACCTTTTACCTGATCGATGCCATCGTTAACCGGCTGCCGCCGGTGCTTGAAAATCTTGGTCAACTCCGCGCGTATGGCACCGGCGTTCTGGCCGGAAAGCAGATCAGCGCGACGCAGAGGGCGCAGCTGAACACCCTGCTGGGCAAATTTGACAATGCGCTCGATCAGCTCAGGCTCAATCTTGATAAAACAACACATTACAACTCCTCGGTGAAGGAGTCCGTTCAGGCGGCCTATGCTGACATCGCCGAATCGGCAGGAAAAATCACTGCTGTGATAGAAGCGGATATCCTCAGCAGCCGCTTTGATACGCCTGCCGGCATTTTTCTGGACATGGCCACGGTGGATATCGACAACGGCTACACGCAAATGCACGAGGCCTTGCTGCCCACAGCCGTAACCCTGATTGAAGCGCGCATTGCCGAGGCGGAAAAGACGCTGTTTCTGACCACGGGCATCGCCCTGCTGCTGTTTCTCCTGTTGGTTTATATCTCGATTGGCATCTACTACGCCATAGTCGGCAATATTCAGACGCTGGTGCGCGCAGCCCACACCTTCGCCAACGGCGACCTGAGCCGGCGAATCAAACTCAACAGCCGCGACGAACTCGGCCAGGTCGGCCACAGCTTCAACAGAATGGCAGATGGTTTCAGCGCCATGCTCGAAGCACGCAACCAGGCGGAAGAGGAGCTTCAGGAAGCCATGGACAAATTCCAGTCCCTGGTCGAATCATCCAGTGACTGGATCTGGGAAGTGGATGCCAATACCACCTATACCTACGCCAGCCCGAAAGTCACAGACCTGCTGGGCTATGAACCGCATGAGGTCATCGGAAAATCCCCCTTCGACTTTATGCCCGCTGAAGAGCAGGCGAACTTCGACGAGTTTTATGAAACCGTGTTTCAGAAGAGAAAACCCTTTGCCGGATTTGAGAATAATAATTTGCACAAGGACGGACATCTTGTATTTCTGGAAACCAGCGGCGTACCTGCCTTTGATAAGGAAGGCGTCTTCTGTGGTTATCGTGGCATAGACCGGGACATCACCCAACGCAAACAGGACCACAAGGAAATTGAGTTGCGCCGCAAGGATTTCAAAAATATATTCAACTCCACCAATGACGGTGTGTTTATTCATGATCTACAGGGCAACTTCATCGATATCAACCGCACGGCGTATCAACGTCTGGGATACTCAAAAGCAGAACTGCTGGCCAAAAATATTAGCGATCTGGTAGCGCCTGAATTCAACGCCGAAAGACCCGTACGCATGTCGCGGATCATGGAGCAGGGCATGGCTGTTTTCGAAAGCGCGCATCGCTGCAAGGACGGCTCCAACATGCCGGTGGAAGTCAATGCCCGCCTCATCGAATGGCACGGCGAACAGGTCATTTTATGCGCTGGGCGTGACATCACCGAACGCAAGCTGGCCGAAGACAAGCTGATCAGGCTCAATGCCACGCTGGAAGCACGCGTGGAGGAGCGCACCTCCGAACTGCAACTGGCGCGGGATCAGGCTGATGCGGCCAATCAGGCCAAGAGCCATTTTCTCTCGAACATGAGCCACGAAATACGCAGTCCGCTGTCTGCGATTATCGGCTTTTCCGAGTCATTGCAAACCGATGTGCTCAGCCCGGCGGAACGAAATAAAACCGTTTCCACGGTAGTTCGTAACGCTCGGCATCTGCTGCAGGTGATCAATGATGTTCTTGATTTATCCAAGATCGAGGCCGGACAGCTCAAGATCGAACAGATCAGCACGCCCGTATTTCTGCTGCTGGAAGATGTTGATTCACTACTGGGCATGAACGCTCGGGATAAGGGGCTGGAATTCAGGATCACATATCATTTCCCCCTGCCCGAGACCATTGTCACCGATCCGGTACGCCTGAAGCAGATACTCTTCAACCTGTGCAGCAACGCCATCAAGTTTACCGATAAGGGGAGTATTGAAATTGAAGTCAGTTACGATCCCGAGTTCAGCCACCTCAAGCTTACTGTCAGCGATAGCGGCATCGGCATGAGTGCGGAAGCAATGGCGCATATTTTCGACCCGTTCACACAGGCCGATGCTACGGTCACGCGTAAATATGGCGGCACCGGTCTGGGCCTGTCTATCTCCCTGAAGCTGGCCACAGCGCTCGGCGGGGAGCTGAAGTGCGAAAGTCAAAAGGGCCAGGGCAGCCGGTTTATGCTGACCGTCGCTAACCATGACCAGGCTCAGATGACAGCCATTAATCGCCTGGAGGAGGTCAGCCTGCACCTCCATGAGCCCGACGATCAGGTAGACATAAAACCCCTGATCGGTCATATCCTGCTGGTTGAAGACAGCCCGGATAATCAGCAACTGGTGTCTATGTACATTCAGAAAACCGGGGCGCAATTGAGCATCGCTGAAAACGGCCTGCAGGCAATCACCATTGCCCGGGAACAGGCTTTCGACCTGATACTGATGGATATGCAGATGCCGGTCATGGGCGGGCTGGAAGCCATGCGTCAGTTACGTGCCGGCGGCTACACCCGCCCTATCGTTGCGTTAAGCGCGGATGCTTTATTGTCGGATCAGGAAGAATGCAAAACCGCCGGTGCCGATGATTATCTGACCAAGCCCATCGAGCAAAGCAAGTTCTATCAGGTGCTCAATACCTATCTGGACAAAAGCACAACCACTTCGGAAAAAAATCGGGAACGAGAGGAGGCCATGCGGGAAAGCCCGCAGTATCAGGCCGTGGTGGCACGTTTTCTCGACACGCTGCCGCAGACACTCGATGAGATAAAAATGGCTCTGGATGAAAAAAGCTGGGAGACCGTGCAGGCGAAGACCCATGACCTCAAAGGTATCGGCGGCGCGATGGGCTATCCGAAAATTACCGAATTAGCCGGAGAGGCTAATACCCTGGCAAAACGACAGAACTATGAGCAGCTGGCGGATGCCTGGGTAGCGCTAAAAGAGCATTGCCACGTCATTCTCGATAATAACAGGCAGACTTGATCATAAGCTGTGGATGAATATAGATAGAAACAAATGCTTATCCGCGAAGAACGCGAAAGACGTGAAAAAGTAATGAAGTTCTCTTCGCATCCCTGACGTGTTTCGCGGACCGATTATAAGTTTTTATTTTTACTATTGAGTTATATGGAAAGGATACCCTTCAATCAAGACGCGCTGAGAATACATTCGTGTACGCTCGGCAGCAGCATCCCTGCTGCTGACGGTCTTGATTGAAGGGTATCCTTTCCATGCGTTTTGTTAGTATTCAAGCTGCCTGGGCGCATTACACGGCGCATCTGTCAACCAAAACATCGGTCAAGATAATTATTGATTTTACTTGATTCATAGATCCAGTTCACTTCACCCTTGTCATCAACGACACGCAAACAGGGCACCTGATATTTTCCGCCCTGCTCGATCAGCTCGGCATTCCATCTGGGATCGTTGCGGGCATCGCGCAGCTCCAGATTCAGGCCCAGACGTCTAAGGGTACGGCGGGTTTTTACGCAGAACGGGCAGCGCTTGAATTGATACAGCGCCATGTTCGCAGTCGCACTGTCCAGTGCTGCTCTTTTTTCAGCTGAGTGCTGAGGAGAACGCGGCCTGGTTAGCCAGTCGATTATAATAATAATGTAACCCAGTACCCATCGAATGCCTTTAAAAATGTAACTCATTGTTGCCTCTTATAAAATAATAATTAATAACACCGCAATCTATTGATAAATATCTGCGGATAAATTTACTTGAACTCGCCATGCGCCTGTAAATCGGCATGGTAGGAAGACCTCACCATCGGCCCGCTGGCGACCTGTTTGAAACCTAACTCCATGCCGATTTTATACAGCTCATCAAACTCTTCGGGCGTGACATAACGCTCCACTGGTAGATGGTGCCGGCTCGGTTGCAGATACTGGCCCAGGGTCAGCATTTCTACATTGTGTGCGCGCATGTCACGCATGACTTCCACGACTTCTTCTATCTCTTCACCCAGGCCCAACATCAGCCCTGACTTGGTCGGCACATCGGCATGCGTATTTTTGAACTGCTTGAGCAGATTCAGTGACCACTGATAATCCGAACCGGGGCGGCATTTTTTATACAGCCTCGGCACGGTTTCCAGATTGTGATTGAACACATCCGGTGGCGACCGGCTCATTATCTCCAGCGCCAGATCCATGCGACCGCGAAAATCAGGCACCAGAATTTCTATCTCTATTGTAGAGTTCGATGCACGGATATTTTCAATGCAGGCGATAAAATGCTCTGCGCCGCCGTCTCTCAAATCGTCGCGATCGACCGAAGTGATGACCACATATTTTAGCGCCATGGCTTTAATGGTCTCGGCCAGTTTTACCGGCTCATCCACATCCAGCGGTGAGGGACGACCATGGCCGACATCGCAGAATGGGCAACGGCGGGTGCAGATGTCACCCATGATCATGAAAGTCGCGGTGCCCTTGCCAAAACACTCGCCGAGGTTGGGACATGCGGCCTCTTCGCAGACGGTGTGCAGCTGCTGTTCGCGCAGCACCGCCTTGAGTTTTTTTACATTGGCATGAAACGGTGATTTAGCGCGAATCCAGCTCGGCTTGCGCAGACGTTCAGCGGGCTGTTCGACCTTGATCGGAATACGCGCCAGCTTTTCGGCACCTCGGTGCTTTTCACCGACAACAGCACGATGCGGCTTCTTTTCAACTTTATTATCGATTTTTTTATCGGAATGTTCTGGCGTCATAAATTACTATCACTTTTCGACTTCGATGAGGGTGGTGTATTTTAACTGCTGTTTAAGGTGCGATAACAACCGCCGGCTGACGGCTTCGATATTCACCTCGGCAATTCTATCTGCTGTAACCAGATCAACCATCTGGGTAATTTCCAGACCTTTATAGCCACAGGGGTTGATTCTAGCAAAGGGCTCCAGATCCATATCCACATTCAACGCCAGTCCATGAAAACAGCAGCCCCGGCGCAGCCTCAAACCCAGTGCCGCAATTTTCCGTTCTGCAACATAGACACCGGGCGCCTCTTTCCGGGATTGGGCAACGATTTCATAGTCGCATAGCGTATCGATAATTGTATTTTCAAGACGCGTCACCAGTTCACGAACCCCGATGCCCAGACGATTAACATCGAGCAGCATGTAGGCTACCAGCTGACCGGGTGCGTGAAAAGTCACCTGGCCGCCGCGATCGACTTTTACCACAGGAATGTCGGCCGGATTCAACAGGTGCTCCGGTTTTCCGGCCTTGCCCAGGGTAAACACGGCGGGATGTTGCAGCAGCCAGACTTCATCTTCGGTGTTTTTGTCGCGCTCATCGGTAAACTGCTGCATGGCCTGCCAGACGGGGGCGTAATCCCGCACTCCCAGCTGACGAACTTTCAGCAGCACCGCAACCGCCTATATCGCGTAAGCGATAAATTCGCAGGCGGTCAGATCCATGTAAATGGCGTCCAGCTGAGATTTGCTGTGCGCCTGAACAGTCACCGTTATCGCGGTGTAGTTACCCTGGGCGCTGGCGCGCTGTTTGACCGCGCCTTCACCCAGATCGGGCACATGGCGATGCATTATTTCGAGCACTGCGGCCTCAAGTTCGGGGCAGGTTTTACCCATCGCCTTAACCGGAAACGCGCAGGGAAAAACGAAGAGCGTTTCTTCCTGCTCCTGACTGTCTTTTTGATTTTCTTCACTCATTATTGTGCCTGTCGCAGCACTTGCTTGTACTGCTGATAAATATTGATCATTTTTTTCCACACCGGACCGGCTCTGGCATCAGCCACATCCTTGCCATTGAGCCTGATTACCGGGACAATTTCACGCGTAGAGCTGGTGAGCCAGATCTCGTCGACGGATGCCAGTTCGCTTTCGGCAATCTGCCTGATTTCGCATTCGATGCCGTTTTCCTGCGCCAGCTCAATCACCAGGTCGCGTGTTATCCCCGGCAACAGATGCCGGCTGGTCGGCGGCGTGATTAAAACGCCATCCTTTACCATGAAAAAGTTACTCGCCGTACCTTCTGTGATATAGCCGTCTCTGACCAGAACCGCATCAACCACGCCCGACTGCGTCGCCTGTTCACGCAGCATGACATTGGCGACCAGCGAGATCGATTTTATATCACAGGCATGCCAGCGAAAATCGTCAATGGTAACCGTCTCGATGCCTTTTTCCAGTTCGCTAATGTTGACCGCACCGACCTGCAGCACCATCATAAAAATGGTAGGGCGTTGTTCAAGCTGGATTTTCAGATCCCGCACCTGATGCGGGCCTCGGGTAATCTGCAAATAGATGGCGCGATCATTTCCCGGGTTTTTTGCCAGCAGCTCTGCGAAAACCTGTTTCCAGATTGTATTAGTCAGCGGATTATCCAGGCTGATACGCGACAGACTATTTTGCAATCGTTGCAGATGCTTATCGACACGCAAAGGATTTATTCCAAAGACCGGGATGACCTCATAAATACCATCACCGAACAGAAAACCACGGTCGAGCACGGAAACCGTCGCCTGCTCAATGGGCAGGTATGCGCCATTCAAATATACGATTTTATCCGCCGCCATTACTGGAACAGCTTAAGGATGTAATCTTTGCTAATCTGGAACCAGCCGCCTTCGTCGACTGGCTGCAGTGCAACCAGAGGGGCACTATGTAACGTCGCCTCATTCAGCATAATTTGAACTTCGCCCAGCTGGCTGCCCTTTTTAACCGGCGCAGAAATATTAGCGTCGACATTCATTAAAGCATCCATCTGCTTATAGGTGCCCCGAGGAATGGTGACATATAAATCATTAGCCAGCCCCAGCATTATATTTTCTTTGTCGCCCTGCCAGACCCGGGACTCCTTCAGACTTTCACCTGCAGAATAAAGTTTATGCGTCTCATAGAAACGAAAGCCGTAATTCAATAATGACTGACTGATCGAAGCGCGGGATTCTTCACTGTCCGCGCCCAGGACAACAGAAATCAAACGCATATCCGCACGTTTGGCCGAAGCCGCCAGACAGTAGCCGGCAGATTCGGTATGCCCTGTTTTCAGGCCATCAATGGAATCGTCGCGCCACAATAATTTATTGCGGTTGTACTGCTTGATGTTGTTGTAGGTAAATACCTTTTCGGCATACATGGAATAATGGTCAGGAAAATCATTAATGATGGCATTGGCTAAAGTGGCGATATCCCGCGCTGAAGTTAAATGTTCGGCATCCGGCCAGCCTGTGCTGTTTTTAAAATAGGTGTTCGTCATCCCCAGCTGCGCCGCGTACTGGTTCATAACATCGACAAAAGCGCTTTCACTGCCGGCGACGTGTTCCGCCAGCGCCACACTGGCATCATTGCCCGATTGGATAACCAGACCTTTGAGCATAGTCTCAACATCCACTTTGGAGCCAACATCAACATACATACGTGAACCGCCCATACGCCAGGCTTTCTCACTTATAAGCACCTCATCACTCATGCTCAGCCGCCCTTCCTCGATTTCTTTATAGATTACATACGAGGTCATCAGCTTGGTAATGCTGGCGGGTTCGATTCTGGCATCTGCGTCCTGTTCCGCCAGAATCCGACCGCTATTAAAATCAATCAGAATATAATTATCCGCCGCGACCTGTGGAGGCGCCGGCACCGGCGATGCCGCCTGTGCGGAAAACTGCATAGTCATCAGCAAGCCGGTCATTAACAGCGCTAACACGGATTTGAATACACTTTTACTTTCTATCATTTTAAACAACTCGGACACCTTATTAGTTATAAGTAACAGTTTTTAAATTATTACGATTAATTTCTTTAAGCTGAGAAACCAGTTTCTCAGCGATTACTGATGACGGTACCGGCCCGATTCTGACGCGGTACAACAAGTTCTGCTGCTTGTTTTCAACATGAATTCTGACACTTTTAAAGTGCCTGCTTTTTAAATAATCCAGCATGCTCATGGCGCTGCCTTCACTGGCAAATGCGGCGACATGAACATAAATCTTTTTCCCGACCTGCTCTTCGAAAGGCGCATCAATAAAATCAGCAATCGCTGAATTATCCCTGTCTTTATTTTCCAGTACTGTTTTTTCCGTACTGGTATCGGTCACCGGCACATCATTAATAACAGGCTGGCCTGCCTCAATCACGCGCAATGTTACCGGTGCGGTTCCGGTTTCAGCGACACCCAGTTTGGTCGCTGCGGCGTAGGAGAGATCAATAACACGACCTTCATGGAAAGGGCCGCGATCATTGACCTTGACTATCGCCTTGCGATTATTGCTCAAGTTTGTCACTTCGACATAGCTCGGGATACGCAGTGACTTGTGCGCTGCGGTCATCGCATACATATCATAAGGTTCACCGCTGGAGGTGCGTCGTCCGTGAAACTTGGTGCCGTACCAGGAGGCCAGACCTTTCTCGCTGAAACCATCGTTGCTGGCCATTACCTGATAGGTCTGACCAAATACTTCATACGTGTCCGGATTGCCATAGCGACTGAACGGCAGCACCACCGGCGTTGCGTCGTCAATGCTCCGCCAGTCGCGATCATAGCTTTCAGGCGCGCCATCCCTGACGGCACAGGATGCCAGCATGGCTGAGAGCGTCAATAGCAGCAAGCGATAAGCATTGTTATAGCTTTGTAATCTCATACCATCGCCATCAGTTATTTTTCGAGTTCCCGGCTTAACTCATAGACCGCCATGGCATATAGCGCGCTGTGGTTATAGCGCGTAATAACATAGAAGTTTTCCAGACCCAGCCAGTGCTCAATGCCCTTGTCGCCTTCCAGCGTCACCAGTGTCGCCATTACATCGTCGGCATACGCCTTATCGGTCAGTATGCCCTGCTGACGAAAATCACCAATGCTGGTATGGGGCTTTAATTTGGTTCGGGTGGCATCTTCGGGCGCCTGTTTTATTCTGGCTCGCTGCACCACATCACCGCCCCGCTGCCAGCCGTGTTTTTTGAAATAGTTGGCCACGCTGCCGATGACATCCGCCGTGCTGTCCCACAAATCGCGCTTGCCGTCGCCATCAAAATCCACCGCATAGGCGCGATAGCTGCTCGAAATAAACTGCGGCATGCCCATCGCACCCGCATAGGAACCGCGAATCAGACTGACGTCCAGATCCACTTCCCGTGCCAGCAATAAAAAATGTTCCAGCTCACTTCTAAAAAAACGGCTGCGGGGAGGATAATCAAAACCCAGAGTCATCAAAGAATCGAACACGGCGGTTTTACCCTTGTGCCGGCCATAATAGGTTTCTACACCGATGATGGCGGCGATAATGCTTTGCGATACGCCAGTCTCTTTTTCAGCCCGTTCCAGCAGGTCACGGTGTTCCTGCATAAACGCCTTGCCGAGTTCAATGCGCTTCTCTTTGAGGAAAATCGGCCGATACTGCGCCCAGGTTAGCGTTTTCTCGGCAGGCTTGGCAATCGATTCCAGCACGCCGTCCAGCCGATTCGCTTTCGCCACCCACTGGTTTAACAGCGCCCGGTCAAAGTCATGCTCTTCAACCATCCGGTCGATAAATTCCTGAACATCTGCTCGCTGACTGTAATTGGCCTGTGCCGTCACCGGCAATAGCAGCAGTGCGATCAGTACCGGGAATATTTTTTTCATCGCATTCATTATTTTAATCTCGCAAACAACACTTAGGTGTTCGAAACCTCATTTAGTTTCAGGATTATCGGGATAATAACCGCCGGTTCGAGTTTATCGACATTAACATGCCAAAACCCGCCATCAAGGTTACCATCGAAGTTCCGCCATAACTGATCAGTGGCAGCGGTACACCCACCACAGGCAGGATGCCTGAAACCATACCGACATTAACAAACAAATAGACAAAAAATGTCAAACTCAGGCTGCCCGCTAATAACCGACCAAAACTGTCCTGCGCACAGCTGGCAATGTACAGCCCGCGCAGAATAATAAACAGATACAACGACAGCAAAACCATCGCACCCATCATACCAAATTCCTCAGCAAACACCGCGAAGATAAAGTCGGTATGGCGCTCGGGAATGAAGTCCAGCTGCGACTGCGTGCCATTCAACCAGCCCTTGCCGTACAGGCCGCCTGAGCCAATCGCGATTTTTGACTGGATAATGTGGTAGCCACTGCCCAGGGGATCGCTGTCGGAATTGAACAGGGTTAAAATTCGCTGTTTCTGATAATCGTGCATGATCTGCCAAAGCAGAGGGATGAAGGCCAGCACTGCCAGAATTACGCCCAGCAGCACCCGCCATTTCAGGCCGGCCAGAAAGACCACGAAAAAGCCTGCGGCCGCGACCAGTATGGAGGTGCCCAGATCCGGCTGCAGGGCGATCAGCACTGTCGGCATAATCACCAGAACCGCTGCCACCAGCAGAGATTTTGCACCGGGAGGCAGCGGTCTTTCCGACAAATACCAGGCTACCGCCATGGGCGTAATCAGCTTCATCATTTCGGAGGGCTGGAACTTGATCACGTATAGATCCAGCCAGCGTTGCGCGCCCTTGCCGACATCACCTGCGGTCAGCACCAGAATCAACAGCACGATACCCAGAACAAAAAACCAGGGAGCCCATAGATACAGTTGCTGCTGCGGTATCTGCGCCACAACCAGCATCACCAGAAAAGCCAGTCCCAGGCGCAGTCCCTGTTTCTGGATCAGCTCAATCGAGCTATCACCCGCGCTGTATAAAACACCCAGACCCACCATAGTCAACAACAAAAGGCCCAGCAACAGCACGGGGTCGATATTGATCACCCGCAAGATACGCGCCACACGGCTGTTATAACTGGCTTCAAAAACTTGCGTTTTATTCATCATTATTCGCTGTTCCATCCCGAATAACGGGCTTACTCGGGCTTATATTTTTATCTTTTTTCAACAGATAATGATCCATCACCTCGCGTGCAATGGGCGCCATCCAGCTACCGTGTTCACCATTTTCCACCACGACTGCCACCGCAATCTCGGGGTCCTCCACCGGCGCAAAGGCGATAAACAAGCCATGGTCGCGCAGTTTCCTGGCCACCGTTTCTTCATCATATTCTTCATCCTGAGCGATCCCGAATACCTGCGCAGTGCCGGTCTTGCCCGCCATTTCATAGCTCATTCCTATGCCCGTGGCCCGCGCTGTGCCACGTGCGCCGTACACGACATTTCTCATAGCACGATGAATCTCATCCCAGTAAGCCGGATTGCGTAATACAAATTTGCCGGTTTTCGGCTCAAACATTTTATTTTCTGCTGTTTCGATTGACTGAGTGTTTTTTAATAGATGCGGTTGCACACTCTCGCCCTTGTTTGCCAGCGTCGCCGTGGCCACCGCCAGCTGCAAGGGTGTTGTTAGTACATAGCCCTGACCAATTCCGGCGCTCAGGGTTTCACCGGGATACCAAACTCTTCGATGCACTGCTGCTTTCCAGTCTCTGGATGGCAGCAGGCCGCTACGTTCGCCATACAGGTCGATGCCGGTTTTTTCCCCGAAATTAAATTTGGCCAGAAAATCGTGCATACGATCGATACCCATACGTTGCGCCAGATCATAAAAATAGACGTCGCAGGATTGCACAATGGCCTTTTCTATATCGGCATGGCCGTGGCCTGTTTTTTTCCAGTCTCGGTATTTACGCTCGGTCTTGTCTCCCGGCAGCAAATAATAACCCCTACAGTTAACCTCTTCTTTCACCCCCACTGTGCGCGTCTCCAGCCCCGCCAGCCCGACAAAGGGCTTGATCGTGGAGCCGGGCGGATACTGCCCATACAGAACCCGATTGAACAGAGGCTTGCCTTCAGATGTCTGCAACTCTTCGTATTTGGCATAGCTGATGCCATGCACAAACAGATTGGGGTCATACGTCGGGGTACTGGCCAGCGCCAGAATTTCCCCGGTTTTCGGAACCATCGCCACCACCGAACCATACTGTTCGCCCAGCGCCGCTTCGGCCACTTTCTGCAGCTCAATATCCAGGCTCAAAAACAGATTATTACCAGCGACCGGCGGAACTTTGTCGACTACGCTGATAATACGCCCTTCGGCATTGACCTCAACACTCTGCTGCCCCACCGTACCGTGCAACTCAGCCTCGTAAAATTGTTCCAGCCCGCTTTTGCCTATATGGGAGGTGCCGCGATAATTGCCCTGATCGATATTTTGCAGCTCTTTTTCGTTAATGCGCCCGACATAACCAATCGTGTGTACCGCCGATTCACCCTGCGGATAATGCCGGGTCAAACGCGCTGAAATATCCATTCCCGGGAAGCGATGCCGATTCACCGCCAGGCGTGCGACTTCGACATCATCCAGACGGGTTCGTAATGAGATGCTTTCAAATGGCTGTTGTGCGCGCAGCGAACTGCGAAACTGACTGACATCGCGCTCACTCAAACTGACAATTTCGCTCAGCGCCTTCAGCGTCGCCTCCAGGTCATCAATCTGCTCGGGGATCAGCTCCAGATGAAAAGTCGGACGATTTTCAGCCAGAATCACGCCATTACGGTCGTAGATCAGGCCGCGGTTGGGCGGCAATGCCATCACTCGAATTCGATTATTCTCGGACAGCCCGGAAAAATGGGCATATTCAACAATCTGCAATCCGGCCAGGCGCACAAACAGCCCGGCGACCATCAGCACACAGAGGATCGCCGCCACATTGATACGACGTTTAAAAAGACGGGAAACAGAAGAATAATCGCCCATCGGCGCGCGGTAAGCCACTATATTAACCCGGCCCTCCACAGCGCCAATCGTTAGCAGGATAGATCAGAAAAAGTTCAAGCATGTTGTTTTTTTCCGCTCAAATGAGAAATTATCATAATTATATAGGGTTTAGGCCGTTACAGGCTCGACAATCACGTCGCAATCTATACAATCCTTACAATCGCATCGTTGATTAATGAAATGGAGCACATGCATGCGCATAATATTAATCGGACCTCCGGGTTCCGGGAAGGGCACTCAGGCCAAATACCTGATCGAGAAATACAACGCCCCACAGATTTCCACGGGTGACCTGCTTCGCATTGCGGTAACCGCGCAAACGCCACTTGGACGTCAGGCTAAGGCTGTTATGGATGCAGGTCAACTGGTTCCCAACGACATCGTCATCGGCATGATTCGTGAACGTGTCACCCGGCCTGATGCCGAGAACGGCTTTATTCTCGACGGTTTCCCCCGCAATATCATCCAGGCCGAAGAGCTGGATCTCCTGCTCAACAGGCTTGGCCGTCCCATCGATGCCGTACTCCAGTTTGAAATTGATTTCGACTGGCTGATGCAACGCATGGCCGGTCGACTCACCTGCGTTTCCTGCGGCGAATTATTCAACAGCTTCACCAAGCCGCCGATGATCGACGGGCGTTGTGACCAATGTGGCAGCCCCCTGCATCACCGCTCGGATGATAATGAAGAAACCATTGACCGACGACTCCGCGTCTACCTGACGCAAACGCAGCCGCTGAGCGAATTGTACAAGCAACAGAACAAACTTCATATTATCGATGCCAATGGTACTATCGAAGAGGTGACCAAACGCGTAAAATCTGCATTACGTGGCATGCGCTCTAAACGCGCCAATCTTCCACCTGCCTCCATCGCGCGAGTCATAAGCAAAGAACGCATTAACAAGAACCAACCTGAAATTATTCGTACTCAAGCAGCAATAGAAAAACCAAAACGCCCGGCACGCAAAAAACGCGCCTTACCTCAAACAGTAACCACTAAAACGGTCAGTAACATGAAAAAAACAGCCAAAAAATCAGTAAAAAAATCAGCGATTGATCCTGTAAAAAACCAGCTCAAAAAACTTCAGGAACAACTCAAAGCGGCCCAAACCGCACTTAAGCTCGCCGCCAAAGCACAAAAAGAACTGGTCAAGAAAGAGCAGGAAAAAGATGCCCTGCTAAAGAAGAAGCTCAAGACTGAAGTTGCCCAGATGAAAAAAGCCGCACCTAAAAAGGCGCCTACAAAAAAAACCAGCGTGAAAAAATCTAAAGCCAAAACAGCTAAAGCTAAAACAGCCAAAACCAAAAAATAAGCTGAATACGGCAACACCCAATAAAAAAGCCAGGCATTTTCCTGGCTTTTTTATTCATTCACATATTCGGTGATCAGCTTTTTTCAGCCTGCTGCTTCTCCACTTCCTTTCTTACCACATCCATATCCAGCGCTTTCACCTTGCCAATTAGCTCTTCCAGAGCACTCTCCGGCAACATGCCTGCCTGTGAAAAAATCACGATCTTCTCGCGAAAGATCATCAGTGTAGGTATTGATCGAATCTGAAAGCTGGCGCCCAGCTCCTGCTGTTCTTCGGTATTGATCTTTGCGAAAACAACATCTTCATGCTTTTCAGAAACCGATTCATAAACAGGCGCAAACGATTTACAGGGTCCACACCAGGGTGCCCAGAAATCAACGATGACGATATCATTATCGGTAATAGCTGCTTCGAAATTATCTTTATCCAGTTCAACAGTTGCCACGAGAGCCTCCGGTTAGTTACTAAAATTATAAGTCTAAGTCACACACTATTAATCAGCAATGACACTGTAACCACTCGGCACAGGCAATCTGGGCATGGTGATCTCAGGGTATTCACCGCTCAGCGCTTCAAGGAAAGCAACAATGTCTTTGCTATCCTGTTCAGACAGATCCTGATTCAGCTGAATCCTGGCCATAACACGCACCGCTTCTTCCAGAGTTTTCACGGAACCGTTGTGGAAGTAAGGTGCGGTGTCGGCAATGTTACGCAGCGTTGGCACGCGAAACATATGATCATCCTCAGCCTTGCCGGTGACTTCGCCTCGACCTTTGTCATCGAGCAGCTTATATTTGGCGACATAATCATTGTCAACGAAAGTCGGGGTTCTGGCGTAGAAGCCGGTACCAATTTCATTTTTCGGACCGTTAAAAGCGGCACCGGAATGGCAGGCCACACAGCCCACTTCCGCAAATTTATTCATGCCTTGCTGTTGCTGCGCGGTCAGGGCTTTTTTGTCGCCTTTCACGAAGCGATCATAAGGGCTGTTTGGGGTGATCAACGTGCGCTCGAAAGCGGCGATGGCTTTGGCCGCATTGTCGATATTCATGACGTTTTTGCCGAAAGCCTTTTCAAAATAGGGCGCGTAACCGGGAATATTTCTTAACACCATCATCGCATGATCGTGGTCTTTCATACCCATTTCGATCGGGTTGGTAATCGGGCCTTTGGCCTGATCTTCCAGCGAATCCGCTCGCCCATCCCAGAACTGCACGGAGTGAAACGCCGAGTTCCAGACAGTAGGCGCGCTGCGGCCTCCAGTCTGGCCGTGAACACCGACGGAAACACTCCGACTGTCATCACCGCCTTCCATAATATTGTGACAGGAGTTACATGAAATCGTGCCGCTGACTGACAGGCGTGGATCCATGAACAGCATTTTGCCCAGCTCGACCTTGGCCTCGGTGGTGGGATTGTCCGTCGGTGCCGGCGCCACTTCCGGCAGTGCCTGCCAGTCCATGGCCTGAACCTGAGTGCTGCTAATACCTATAGCTAGAATCGCGACGACCTGCTTATACATAAATATCCTCTTTGTTATTTTCAATTATCTTAATTTTGTAAGTTTATTACGGTAACAGTATATTAGCAAATACTGAACCAGTATCGCTCACAGTCTAAAACTCAATGTTATTTCCGGATAGGTATCCGAGCAGTCAACGTATACAGTTTCATCGCAGCTCAGATAATTTTCGTGGGCGATCCCGACACTCATGTAAAAGTTGTTGCGTGTCGACAGATAAACCCCCGCTCTGGCACCGGCGGCATCCAGATCTTCATATCCGTCGATTGCGGTTTTGCGATAAAAAGCCCCGATATACGGCATCAAACCTTCATTGCGCACCAGCACATAGGTAACATGCGGACTTATCTTTTTGATCCCGACACTCCCCCCTTGCCAGGATTGCGCATCAATGCCCAGCTTCAGCCCCTGCGCCACATAATAACCAAAACCCGCGCCGATGACCGTGTAGTCTTCATTAAACGCCTGACCGGAACCGACCAGCAGCGACGCCTCCATATCACCCTTTTCAAAAGGCGCCGCCTGAATCGGTGACAGCAATAAAGACAGCGTGATGGCCAGCGCCCCACGTTTAAAAACTGAACAGTGATAATTCATGATTTTTCCTCGCATGTTAGTAAAAACATTATTCAATCCTTTCTCTAACCTGGAACAGCAACCATCAATGACTTCCGTAAAGATCACGATACAGCCCTTCCCTTACGATCAGGTCTTCATGGCGGCCTTCGTCGGTGATTCTGCCCGCTTCAAATACCAGCACCCGGTCCGCCTGTTTCACCGCGCTCAGGCGATGCGCAATAATCAGGGTGGTGCGCTGCTGCAAAAATTCGTGCATGGCTTCATGCAGGCGTGCTTCGGTTTCGGTATCCAGCGAGGAGGTGGCTTCATCAAGGATCACCACTTTGGGATCAGCCAGGATCATGCGTGCAATCGCCAGACGCTGGCGCTGGCCTCCCGATAGCCGAACACCGCTTCGACCTACGACGGTGTCCATGCCCTGCGGCATTTTTTCAACGACCTCTTTTAACTGCGCAATCGCCAGCGCCTGCCAGATGATCTCATCAGAAAGCGCTCGCCCCAGACACAGATTCTCGCGCACGCTGTCGTTAAACATCGCCGGCTGCTGCAAGACCGTGGCGACATTTTCCCGCACCACATCCAGGCCGATCTCTTTGATGTTCACGCCGTCAAAATAGAGGTTGCCCGAATCGGCGGGATAAAGCCCCAGAATAATCTGCACCAGCGTCGATTTGCCGCCGCCACTGGCACCGACCAGCGCCACCTTCTCGCCAGCCGCGATCTCCAGAGTGACATCATCGAGGACATTGAATTCTTCACCATAGGAGAAGCAGATGTTCTCGATGCGCAAGCCCACGGTATGCTTGCCCGCAAAGGGGTTGCTGATGTGCGCATATTCCGGTTCGCTCTCCAGCATCACCAGGCGGTTGATGCGATCGAGCGCCGCGTTTGCGGCATACAGGCTGTATTGCATGCTCAATATTTCCTGCACCGGCGCCATCATGAACCAGAGGTAGGCGTAGACTGCGAACATCTGGCCGATGCTCAAATCGGTGAACAGAACCAGGATCATGCTCACTGCACGAAAAACTTCAAAGCCCATCAGAAATATGAAAAACGAAAGCCGGTTGGCGACATCGCTTTTCCAGCCATAAGCCACCATGTGCTCTTTCAACTGCTGCGCGCTGTCGGTGACACGCTGCAAATAGTGCCGTTCACGATTGCTGGCGCGTATCTGCTGGATGGCATCCAGCGTCTCATTCAGGGACTGCTGGAAAATTTCAAAGGCGCTATTTTCGCTGCTCTTTAGCTTCTTAACCTTCTTGCCCATGATCATGGTGAAATAGATCACCACCGGGTTCATGAAGATAATGAACAGCGCCAACTGCCAGTGCATCCACAACAGCACGATAGAAATACCTACCACGGTTAGCACCGCGACCAGGAATTTGCTCAGGGTCATGCCGATGAAATCATCAATGGCATTGATGTCGGTAACAAAATGCGAGGCCACCGCCCCGCTGCCCATGGTTTCATATTCCGACATGGATATTTTTTGCAGTCGCCCCAGCAAACCCGCCCGTATGCGATAACTGATGTCTTTGGCAATGACCATAAATTCCCGCGTCTGCCAGACCGCCAGTAGCAGGGAAAAGAGACGTAGCACCATTGAGGCCAGCATTACCACGACGACAAACAGCACCGGACTGTGCCAGGCTTCGGGGAAAACACTGGAGAGAAAACCCACGATGGTAGCCGGCTTGTCCAATAGTACTTCATCGACCAGCATAGGCATCAATATGGGCACCGGCACACTCAGCAAAGCTGAAAAAATGGCAATCACATTCGCCAGCACCAGGGTGCGCTTGTACTCTTTGGCCACCGACTTGATATAGCCCCAGGAATAGGGTCTGGCTGAGCCGGATTCGATTGCGGTTTTTGATGGTTCGGTCATGGTTGACTCAAATTCCTTGCAGGCTAGCCCGGATGCTTCATAAATGATTACTGGAGACGCTCATTTTTACACATCCCCCACACAAATGGGCTAAGAGGCTGTCGGATTATCCCTAAACCCGACAGCCTCCTGGCATGTTTTTATCGCATTACAAAAAAAGCCCGCCCATACCCATGACAAATTTAATGTTTAAACAGTGCCGCATCTTGTAAAATCCGCCCCATGAAAAACACTACTCTTAAAGCACTTATCTTCGATGTTGACGGCACCATGGCCGATACTGAACGCGACGGCCATCGCATCGCCTTCAACACCGCCTTTGATGAATACGGTATCGACTGGCACTGGGATGTCGAACTCTACGGCAAATTACTGGCTGTCACCGGCGGCAAGGAGCGCATGAGGCACTGCGCTTCCGATCTGCTCGGCAGCGACAATCTGCCCGAAAACTTTGATGAGCTGGTGCCCGAACTGCACGCCGCCAAAACCCGCCATTACACCGAGCTACTCGCCGGCGGTGCGATCCCTTTGCGCCCCGGCGTCGAAAGACTGATCAACGAAGCGCTGGAAAAGGGTCTGCGTCTGGCTGTTGCCACGACCACCACCCCGGAAAACGTCACCGCCCTGCTTCGCCATACCCTGGGCGACGATGCCCTGAAATGGTTCGAAGTGATTGCGGCCGGTGACATCGTCCCCGCCAAGAAGCCCGCCGGAGACATTTACGATTACGCACTCAAGGCGATGAACTTACCGCCGGAGCAATGCCTGGCTTTTGAAGATTCCCGCAACGGCATTCTCTCCTCGCAGGCCGCCGGCCTGACCACGCTCATCACCATCAACGACTACACCCGTAACGACGATTTCAGCGGCGCCGCTATTGTCCTTGACCATCTGGGCGAGCCCGACCAGCCTTTCAATGTTCTGGCCGGCAACGCGCACGGCCACAGCCTGGTCGACTGCGAGCTGCTGGCGGAAATACATGCCATGCACAGTGTTACTGCCTAAGCTACAACCGCACTTCATATCGCGCCTTCAGGTTAATGCTGGATAGCCTGCTCTATCTGGCGACCGGCGTTTTCGCCGGACTGGCCAGCGGCCTGCTGGGCGTGGGCGGCGGGCTGATTATCGTGCCGATGCTGTTCTATATTTTCGGCACCCAGAACCTGCCCGGCGAACACCTCATGCACATGGCACTGGCCACCTCGCTGGCCACCATCATCATCACCTCAATTTCTTCGGCGCGCGCGCACCACAGAAAACAGGCGGTACTGTGGCCGGTATTTCTGTCGCTCGCGCCGGGCATCTGCCTGGGCGCATGGCTGGGCGGTCTCGCCGCCAGTGAAATAAAAACCGACATCCTCAAGCCCGCCTTTGGCATTTTCGAACTCATAGTGGCCCTGCACCTGCTCTGGAACCGGCAAAGCGCGCAACATCATGTCACGCTCAATAAAATAAAATCAGCGCTCGGGGGGTTTATCATCGGCCTGATCTCCGCTACCGTCGGCATCGGCGGCGGCACCCTGACCGTACCTTTTCTGCACTGGCATAATATTGCCATGCGCAAAGCCGTGGCCACTTCGGCCGCCTGCGGATTTCCCATTGCCGTGTTCGGCGCGGCTTCGTATATTTACGCCGGCTGGTCGGTGCCAAACTTACCGCCGCAGACATTCGGTTACGTACACTTAACTGCATTCTCTTT
>JAVVEE010000007.1:0-2015 GCA_032251315.1 Gammaproteobacteria bacterium | reverse complement strand
TATATTTACGCCGGCTGGTCGGTGCCAAACTTACCGCCGCAGACATTCGGTTACGTACACTTAACTGCATTCTCTTTCATCATCATCACCAGTTATCTATTTGCACCGCTGGGCGCCAGACTGGCTCATCACCTGCCTGAAAACAGCTTGAGAAAAGGCTTTGCGCTCTTTTTGATACTGGTAGGCCTAAACATGATATTTGGCTAGGAATTTTCGGGTCATTCGAAACCTCCTGCCGCAGTACTTGTCACATTTACATTTATGTATCGAAACACGCCCCTATTTTCAGGAAAACCCACAATGACTCATAGAGCAGAGATAAAGATTACCGTTTTCAGCGATTACATCTGCCCATTCTGTTATGTCGGCCATCATCGCCTGATGCGACTCCAGGACCATTACGACCTCAAAATCAACTGGTGCTTTCTGGAGATACACCCCGAAAACTCAGCCGCCGGCGAACCCGTCACCGATCTCGATTACAGCGCTGAGTTCTGGAACGAGCTTATGCTGAATCTGAAACGCATTGCCGCCGAAGAGTCGATACCGCTGGCCGAGCACACGTTTACCACCAACTCCCGAGATGCCTCGCTACTGGCGGAAGCCGCTAAACAACGGGGGCGCGAAACATTTTATCGCCTGCACGAAAAATTATTTTCCAGCTTTTTCGTGGAGGGTAAAAATATTGGCGATCGGGACGTGCTGCGAAAAATCGCCCGGGAATGTGATATTGATGATGCATTCATAAATGCGGCATGGACTGATCCGGCACACCCGCAACGGCTGCTGGCCAATTTTGAGCAGGCCGGACGCCATCAGATAAAGAGCGTGCCCAGCTTTGCTTTTGGTGACCGGGTCTTAACCGGCGTCGTTGACGAGGCGGTCATGCGCGAAGCTGCTGCCAGCCTGATCAAAACCGATTTTGATTGATTTTACAGCTTCGCTCCAGCCATCTTAACGCTACACCGCCGGTTCTATCGCCGTATCAGATGTTCAGCGATATTTCATTTAAATGTCGCCCACCAGCCCATTCTCATCAGGCTCGACACAGGATTATCCCTGAATAAATATTATCAATAATATCCAGAGAATTATTGTGAAATTAAACTAATATTGATCTATCTACGATAAAACCACATCTATAATCTGGCATAATTCATTAAATGTTTAAACTGCTTCACTTCGTTAAGAATTTCCAGACCTCTAATAACGGAAGTTTTATCTACGCAGCCTATATTTCTCTGGCGTGCGTATTTACTGCGGAATTGAATATTATTCATACCCGCTTTCTGCTGGATATCGAGCTCACTTATACCTCCTTCGTCATGCCTGCCATCGCCGGGATCTTATTCGGTTATTTGCTGGCCCGTATTCAACTGTTGCGCGAGCAGCTCAAGGAGGTGGCTTACACCGATTCGCTCACCGGCATCTACAACCGGCTGCACTTCAATCGTCTGCTGGATGCAGAAATGGACAAGATCAAACGTTACGGCGGAGAACTGTCCATTATATTTTTTGACATCGACAACTTCAAACAGATTAACGATACCTATGGCCACCCGAAAGGTGACACGGTTCTGAAAGAAATTGCCGATGTGATCGCCGGCGCCAACCGCAGCACCGATGTCTTCGCCCGTTACGGCGGTGAGGAATTCATCATTATGGCTGTCTCCACCAATATCCACGGCGCCAAAGAACACGCCCAACGACTTAGATGTGACATCGAACAGCACCACTTCGAAATCGGCCAGGTGACCGCCAGTTTTGGCGTGACTGAATGCAAGCTTGCATCAGACGACCGCTTAACCCTGCTACAACGCGCCGACAAGGCACTGTATCAGGCCAAAGCAGAAGGCCGCAATAGCGTGCGCCAGCTTTGATTTTAAAAAAAGGCATTCACCGCAGACAAATTTTTCAGGCGCAGTGGTGCACGGAAGCACCGTTGACGAACCTAAGGATGGAATGAATTTGAACAGCCGCAGGCTGGCCCGTAGGGCGAATTGCAGGACGTAATT
>JAVVEE010000006.1:0-49679 GCA_032251315.1 Gammaproteobacteria bacterium | reverse complement strand
GCGTTGGCGTGAATGAGTGCCATTCCCAGCCCCAGAATGGCAGAACGCCAGCGGAGTGCCTTCTGGCCCGTGGTGTTTCGGTTTGTCGATTTAGGGACAGACATGGTATTACCCCAGTTGTTCGATGATCGCATCCGCCACCCGAAATGCATTGGCGTAAATGATGCTGCTATAAGGCGTGCATTCAATGGTCAAATTCGATCACCCCATTACCGTAGGCCGAGAAAACGCCTCAATTATAAAATGCCTTTTGAAGTGTTTAACCGTATTGCTGGTGGTGCACTTGAGAAAACCGGGGTCACGGCCTTTGGTGGGGTAGAGTAGAGAGCAGGCTCTCGCCTGCCCTCTACTCTACCCGTTTTTTTGCGTTTTTTACAGCCAGCAACGAACTATAAGAAAGTGGCTATATTGCTGAGAATGGTTGCACAAATTCATGTGGGAAATCGAGCAGGTAGAGTTGAACCAAGGGCCGTTAAAAGAAGGCCTAAGCCATTCCCCTTACTAATGAAGCCATGATCAGAAGCACAAGCCGATATTTTAAAAAATGGTCATCTTAAGAGGCTTAAGTAAGTGCCATTCTGTTCCGACCCCGGTTTTCTTTTTGCTTTTTTGACCCCTTTTCGACCCTAACGACCCGCAAAAACCACTCCAGGCTCTAGTCTCAGTACTGGCCGTACACTGATCGCGGCAGCAGTAAGACTCACGATCATCACACCCAAAGCGCCAAAAAATGGTGTAAACCACATCATGCGAAATGGGAAACCGACTGTTGCAACCATTTCGCCAATTATCGCGCATAAACCAAGCCCAATACCGGTACCCAAGAGTGCACATACCCCGGCCTGAACGAAAATCATGGTCAACAATAAACGTCGTGATGCGCCCATTGCTTTAAGCACAGCATACTGTTTTAAATTCTCATAAGTAAACATATATAGCATGACACCAGCCACACCAAACCCCACCGTCATGGCAAGGATCAGCATGGCAGCCATGTCCCCCACATCTTCAGAATTGATGAGATACCAGCGTACTGTATCTTCCTTGAATGCGTCAGTCGTGCGAGCACGTAAGCCAGTCGTCTTCTGGATACTACGTGCCAACTGCTGTGCCGACATGCCGGGTTGTTTGGAAACCATGACGAAAGTTAATACATTGGTTTCTATCGGCAGAATACGGGTGGCATTCGAGTAGGTCGTGTAGATCAGCGGTCGAGGCGGAAATCTGGGGATGGTTTTCGATCGTCCGGCCACCACGATGCGATGACCATTCACTAAAAGCTCATCCCCCGCCATTAACTCACGTGTTGCTGCATTAAGATGCACACCATCATGGGGCCATTGGTCTTTTTTCAACAGCGGGGTTTGCATTTTCCCACTGCTACCACCGGGGTCTACAATGACCGCACCGGGTGCCCTTAATACCTCGGGTGAGGTTCCATCTATTAAGATCGGTGCTCCTGCCAGTGTGGCATCGTCCACACCGATAACCTGGAACGATTGAAAGCGACCATTAGGGAACCGCACATCCACATCACCCAGCGTCAGAGGCACAGCGTAACGCACGCCCTCCACGCCACGCACTCGCTCCAATGCCGAGCCGGGCATGTTGGTGGTGAGTTCTACAGAATCGACAGCCGGATCCATGACCCATACATCGGCTGAGTTATTCTCCGATATTAAAGAAAAACCAAGTGTCATGAAGCCCGCAAAGTAAGAAGCCGCAAAAGTCACGAGAAAGGCGGTAAATGAAATACCCATCAGCAGACCAATATATTTGGCCCGATCACCCATGAGCATTTTCAAGGCAATATAAAACATCTATGGTCTCGCTTCGCCAGTATTATTTGCAGGTACCTCTAAAAATACATCTAATTGCTGTCCTATATGGATAGACGCATCTGTTATTTCAAAACTATAAATTACCTGTAAAACGCGTGTATCAGTGCGCTCCGTGCTTTGACCCGTCAATGAGGTCTTAGGAATAATTTGTGGCTCGGTATATTCATAACGCAGCGGTATTTTCAGTTCCGGGTGGCCGCGCACAAAAGCGACCGCATTCATTCCAGGTTGAACTCGCCAGGCATCATGCTCATCCACATCGACACGCAAATTCATCTTATTATTACCGCCCAACACCAGCAATGGAGGGGCAGTACTACTTCCTTCAACGAATTCGCCCAGACGCATTCTTAATTGCAATACTTCACCGGGTATAAGTGCGCGTACAATATGACGCTCGATTTCCACCTGAAGTTGCTCAAGCTGCGATCTGGCCAGGGTAAACGTGGCTTCGGCCTGGACGGCCTCATCACGAAGCACCTCCAGATCCTGAACACTGATCGCATTGGGATCACGTTTATTAAGCTGCTCTGCACGCTCAAGCCGATGTTTGGGTTTTTGCAATGCAGCGGCGGCTTCTTTTACCTTTGCCCTGGCTGTCAGAAGCTGTGCCTGAAGATCACGATCATCGATCTTGAATAAAGGATCACCCGCTTTCACAGGGTCACCCACTTTTACATAAATCTCCATGACGATGCCTGAAACAGGTGTACCGATAGAAATATTACCGGTGGTGGCCTCAACAATACCTGCTCCCGCGACATAAGATTCAAAAGGCGGTTGAAATTGCAAAATACCCTGGGTCTTTACGCCTGGGGGCTTATTACCATGAAAGATTGCCGCAATAGCAATACCAAGGCCGATGAGTGCCAGCAAAGGCAGGATGTAGGCACGTTTCATAGCAATTGCTCCCTTTCATTACCCGTTCCCTTACCAACGATTCTGCCATCATCCATACGAGCGATTCGATCTGCGAACTCCAGAATGCGATTATCATGGGTGACAATAATCAAGGTCCTGTCAGGACTGTGGGCAATATCACGAAGAAGATTCATCATTTCATGCCCGGTTTTGTGATCAAGGCTGCTGGTTGGTTCGTCGCAAACAATCAGCTTTGGGTTATGTACAAGAGCGCGCGCAATCGCGACACGTTGCTGCTGTCCACCGCTAAGCTGTCCTGGCAAGGCATCTGATCGGGATGCCAATCCCACAGAATCAAGAACCACTTGTGCCTGCTCCATAGCAGATTTATAGGCAATACCTTTAATCAATAATGGAACAGCAACATTCTCCGCTGCTGTCAACGCGGGCATCAGGTTAAATACCTGAAAAACAAAACCAATCGATTCTCCCCGAAAACGACTCTTTTCTTCCTGATCAAGAGATATCAGATCATGACCAAGCACTTCGCATTGACCTTCATCCTGCTCAAGGATTGCCGAAATAATAGAAATAAGCGTTGTCTTACCACAGCCAGATGGCCCGACAAGCATCACTAACTCACCACGGTGCACATCAAGGTCAATACCCCGCAAAGCAGCTACTTTTGATGGCCCCGTCCCATAGGTCTTGGTTACACCTCGGCAGCGAACAGCGATTACATTGTCAACATTTGAATTCATTTAAATACTGGGCCTATTTAATAACTATATCACTGCTGTCCCGTTAACTTTCACAGTAAAGCCATCTGATTACTGTTGATGTTTACTGCCCGTGGCGGATCGCCACGCAGTAGTGCCATCAAGTCTCGTTTTTCAAACAGGTTAAGTTGCAATAGTCGTAAAATCTGTTGCATGCTTCTGGTTAATTTTGACTGAAACTTAATAAAGGAGAAAAAAAGAAAAAGGGGTCAAGTATCATAATCACTCTTTATTTTCTTCGCCATTCCGAGCAATCTTTTGCGTCTATGAAGTAGCATGACTTGGTTGATAATGCTGTACATGCAGCTTTTACCCTGAACCCAAACAAACAACTATTTGTTCGCCGCCTTCTCCTCCAGCCGTTCCACTAACCAGAGCTTGATTATTGATTGGCGCGTCACACCAACCCGGCTGGCTTCTTTATCCAGAGACTCTATTACCCATGCAG
Organism: Gammaproteobacteria bacterium; assembly: GCA_032251315.1. GTDB lineage: Bacteria > Pseudomonadota > Gammaproteobacteria > SZUA-229 > SZUA-229 > LH-M37. The sequence goes on along the minus strand of JAVVEE010000006.1, from coordinate 45,750 downwards.
GGAAATCAACATTGACTCTCTTCTGTATCTGATTTGGCTTTTTTAAAGTAGACAGATCAAGATCATCAATAATATCTGCTTTGTTGTCATCAAATTTTTTATCAAAATCTTTAGCTTTCATAAACTGCTGCCTCCGCTTTACGGGCGCGCCTGACTGAAATTATTCTAATAGTAGTGCTACCTCGATAGGTGATGACTGCTGACCAGATTTTGTTAGCCAGGGAAGCAATGATCAAAAAACGGGGCTCGTCATTTGATATTGCCTGTATCTCGATAAGGTCAGGGTCATTCCAGAGCCCCTGCGCCATAACAAAATCAATGCCGTGCTTCTTTAAATTTGAAGCACTCTTTTTATCGTCATATTCAAAACAATACATAGGATAAAATATATACCTTAATTATACGCAAATCAAGCGTAACTTTTTAAGCAGCAGCCATGTATTACACACAAAAATGCTCCTCAACCCAACTCCGCCAGCACCTGCTCCATCATGCTGATGGCCTGGTCGTGGTAGCCGCCGCCGAACAGGTTGGTGTGGTTGATGATGTGGTAGATGTTGTAGAAGGTGCGGCGTTGCGGGTAGCCGTCGTCCAGTGGCCAGGCTTCGTTGTAAGCGGTGTAGAAGTCGCGGCTGAAGCTGCCGAACAGGGTGGTCATGGCGAGGTCGGCTTCGCGGTCGCCGTAGTAGCAGGCGGGGTCGTAGATGACCGGGGTGCCGTCGGGCAGGGCGCCGTAGTTTCCGCTCCATAAATCGCCGTGCAGCAGGGAGGCTTCGGGCTGGTGGTTTTTGAACAGGGCGGGGAAATCGGCCATGAGGCGTTCGCCCAGGATCTGCAGTTTGCCGCCGTAGCCGTTGCGCGCGGCCAGGTCGAGCTGGAAGCCGAGGCGGTGCTGTCGCCAGAATTCGATCCAGTCGTGGTGCGGGTGGTTGGGCTGGGGCGTGGCGCCGATGGTGTTGTCGATGTGCCAGCCGTATTGCTCGCTGGTGTGGCGGTGCATGGCGGCCAGCTGTCGGCCAAACAGGGTGTTGTCGCCGCGACCACCCAGTTGTAGATGTTCCATGACGATGTAGCACTGCTCGCCATGTTCGCCGTGGCAGATTGGCTGCGGTACTTTTATGGTGTTGGTGTCGGCCATGGCCCGCAGGCCTTCGGCTTCTGCTTCGAACATGGCGGCGTGGCGGCGGTGGTTGGTTTTGATGAAGTAGTGGCGCTTGCCGTCGCTGATCTGTGTGCTGGTGTTGATGCAGCCGCCTCCCACATCCTGCTGACTGGTGATATGGAAGGGTTCGCCGGTCGCCAGTTCAATCTGGTTTTCGATATGTTGCTGGAGTTGCATGGGATCGGGCCTCTTTAAAGGAAGTTGGCGGTTGTTTGTTGGCAGTTTGGGGATTTTACGTGCTGAATGCGCTTTTTAAAGCCCCCTCACCCCAGCCCTCTCCCAAAAGGAGAGGGGGCATTTTGTGCTGGTCTGTAAGTTTTTTCCGGAGCCCGGGCTTTTACTACCAACTGATGACTGCCAATTGCCAACTATCTTTTAACCATTTTGTTGGGGTTCGTGCCTCACCACCAACCTACCACTGCCAACTATCTTTTACTATTTCAACACTTCAAACAGTGAGCTTTTTTGGCTGTATTACGACATTATTACAATGGTTGATATTGCCTAACTTACTGTAATGACTACTAACTTTCCGGTGAGTTGTGCACAACCAAATCATGATCCACTTATATAGTCCAATGATACCTTCGTAGCGCGTAGTTATCCACCGGAAAACCTGACTCGCCAAACTCTAAGTTATTGAAATTTGTATCAATATATTATGTGGTTATTTTTTGCACAATCTAACAAAATTAGCGCTTTTTTACCTGTTTTTCAGCTTAAAAAATTTATCATCCACAAAGTTATCCACAGAATATGTGGGTAACTCAGGTATTTCCCTTATTTTGAAGGAGTTAGATCACTTTTCCTAGAAAATTTTTTAACTTTTCGCGCTAAGAAGCATGCACTAAAACGGACTTATGCACATACCAGATTAGTGCGCCTTTTTGTTCAGACAGATCCGCAATAAACACTGTAATAATAGAGCCATAACTTGTAAGTCTCTGTTTAATAACTACAAATTTACCTGATCAAACTTTAACCAAATTGTTACAATGTCATGAAATACGGTCGTTAGAGGCGCTTACTCAGCTTTTACACACAGAGTTATCCACAGGTTTTGGGGGTAACTCTATTGTCAATAGCAACTGCAGGTTATTTTATCAATTTGTGTTCGTATCACCGGCTTCAATTTCCAGTAGAATCGTGAGCCCTGTTTAACCTTTATTCACCCTCCAGTTACGATACTGATTTTTTCATTATGCGCGCTCAGTCCAGCCTTCTAGATACTGCCAATACGCCGGGGATTCTCAAGGTTGCGGTGCCCATTCCTTTATTCGGCACTTTCGACTATTTAATCCCCGCGTCGATCAGCCCGGAGCATTTCATCCCCGGCTGTCGGGTGCGGGTGCCGTTTGGCCGCCGTGAGCTGATTGGCGTGGTGCTGGCGCGGGCTGATCACAGCGAGGTTGATCTTGCCAGGCTCAAGCCGGTCAGCGAACTGATCGATAATAAGCCGGTGCTGGATGAGCGCATGCTGGATTTGCTGCGCTGGGCCGCCACCTATTATCAGCACCCTGTTGGCGAGGTGATGGAAGCGGCGCTGCCCGGCCTGCTGCGCCAGGGCAAGGCGGCGGAAGCGGCGGTGATTAAGGCGTGGTCGGTGAGTGAGGGCACTTCCAGCGATGATCTGGAAACGCTGAACCGCGCCGCCAAACAGAAACACATTTTGCAGATTCTGCTGAATAACCCCGAGGGCCTTGATGAGCTCTATTTAAACGAGCACCATCCCAACTGGCGCACGGCCATGAAGGCGCTGCTCGAGAAGGGGCTGGCACGATGCACCGAACGCGCGGGTCTGCCTGCCGCGCACCCGGTCACGACTCAGCCGCCGGAACTGAATGCGGAGCAGCAGCAGGCCATTGGCGCGATTGCCACGGCGCTGCACCAGCACCATATTCATTTGTTATACGGCGTCACCGGCAGCGGCAAGACCGAGGTCTATCTGGCATTGAGCGAGCAGGTAGTCGCCGCCGGCAGGCAGGTACTGGTGCTGGTGCCGGAGATCAGCCTGACGCCGCAGCTCACCGAGCGCTTTCAGCAGCGCATGGGCTGCCCGATTGCGGTGCTGCATTCCGGCCTGAACGATCAGCAGCGACTCAGCGCCTGGGTGGCAGCCTCGACTGGCCATGCCCGGCTGGTGATCGGCACACGTTCGGCGATTTTCACGCCATTACCCGAGCTGGGGCTGATACTTGTCGACGAGGAGCACGATGGCTCCTACAAGCAGCAGGAGGGTTTTCGCTACAACGCCCGCGATCTGGCGCTGGTGCGCGGACTCAAGGAGAACCTGCCGGTAGTGCTCGGCTCGGCCACGCCTTCGCTGGAGAGCCTGCACAACGTCAACCGCAAGCGTTTCCAGATGCACACCCTGAAACAGCGGGCACGTACGCAGTCGATCACCCGCATCAAGCTGCTCGACATGTGCAGTCAGCCGATGCAGGAGGGACTGTCGGCGGCGCTGCTGACCCGGATCGAGCAGCATCTTGAGCAGGATAACCAGGTCATTCTGTTTCTCAACCGGCGCGGTTTTTCACCCCTGCTGCTTTGCCATAGCTGCGGCTGGACCACGCGTTGCAAACGCTGCGACGCCAATATGACCTACCACAAACACAAGCACCAGCTGCACTGCCATCACTGCGGCGCGGAAACCCGCTCGCCCACGCATTGCGGCGATTGCGGCAGCGGCGAGCTGGTGGCGATTGGCAGCGGCACCGAGCGCATCGAAAGTTTTCTCAGCGAGCGTTTTCCCGAGGTGCACATCAACCGCATCGACCGCGACACCACCCGGCGCAAGGGCGCGCTGGAAGACAAGCTCAAGCAGGCCCACGCCGGTGGCGCCAGTATTCTGGTGGGCACGCAGATGCTGGCCAAGGGCCATGATTTCCCCAATGTCACGCTGGTGGGGGTGATTGATACCGACCAGGCGCTGTACAGCACCGATTTTCGCGCCGCCGAACATCTGGCCCAGCTCATCATCCAGGTGTCGGGACGGGCCGGGCGCGCCGACAAACCCGGCGAGGTGCTGATTCAGACGCATCAGCCCGATCACCCGCTGCTGCAAACGCTGCTGCATCAGGGTTACGAAAAGTTTTCCGAATCGGCTTTGCTGGAACGCCGGCAGGCCGGGTTTCCGCCGCACAAGCATCTGGTGATTCTGCGCTGTGGCGCCATCAAGAAAGAACTGGGGCTGCAATTCATGCACGAGGCGCGGGAGCTGGCCGACAGTTACGGCATGGCGGAGGTCGAGATTTTCGGCCCCTGGCCCGCGCCCATGGAACGCCGCGCCGGGCGTTACCGCACTCAGACTATGATTCAGGCAATCGACCGTACGGCCCTGCACCAGTTATTGCGCAACTGGCTGCCGCACTTGCAGCAGCTGAAAAGCAGCAAACAGATTCGCTGGTCGATTGATGTTGACCCCTACGATACTTTTTAGAGCCGCAGCCCACACAACAGCTCATCAACGTGTAAAATTGCCCATCCACAAAGTACCCGACCGGCATAATTTTGAAACATAAGATTGAAGACCTGATCAGACACGCGCTCAACACCCTGATAAGTGAGGGCACGCTCGAAGCTTCGACTGCGCCCGACATCCAGGTCGTGCACACCAAAGATTCCAGCCATGGCGATTTTGCCTGCAACGTCGCCCTGACTCTGGCCAGGGCTGCCGGCAAGCCCCCGCGTGAACTGGCGCAGGCGATTTGCGATGCCTTGCCGCAGGATGCTGAACTGGTGAAAACCGAAATTGCCGGGCCGGGTTTTATCAACTTCTTTGTCAGCGCCGAGACTGCGAACAACGCCATAAAAATGATTCTGGCGCAGCAGGCGGATTACGGCCGCTCCAGTATCGGTGCCGGCAAGAAAATCCAGATTGAATTTGTCTCCGCCAACCCCACCGGCCCGCTGCATGTCGGCCATGGCCGGGGCGCGGCTTACGGCGCTTCGGTGGCGGCGTTGAAACGCGCGGCGGGTTTTGATGTCGACTGCGAATATTACGTCAACGACGCCGGTCGCCAGATGAACATTCTCGCCACCAGCATCTGGCTGCGCTACCTGCAGGAATCGGGCATCGATGTGCCGTTCCCCAGCAACGGCTACAAGAGCGAAGCCTACATTTTTGATATCGCGCGTCAGCTCATCGCCGACCATGATGGTGCCTTTGTCTACCCGGCCGAAACCGTCATGCAGGATATTCCGCCCGACGAACCGGCGGGCGGCGACAAGGAAAAGCACATCGACGCGCTGATCGAGCGCGCGCAGAACCTGCTCGGTGAAGCCGAATACCTGATTGTCTACAACGCCGGACTGGACACGATTCTGGCGGACATCAAACAGGATCTGGCCGAGTTCGGTGTGCACTATGACTACTGGTATTCGGAAAAATCGCTGGCTGATCGCGGCCTGATCACCACCGCCGTCGAACAGCTACAGGCGGCGGGCTACATCTACACCGAAAAGGGCGCGCTCTGGTTCAGATCCACCCACTTCGGCGATGAAAAAGATCGCGTGGTGATTCGTGACAACGGCCAGCCCACCTATTTCGCCTCCGACATCGCCTATCACATGGACAAGTTCCAGCGCGGTTATGAGCGCGTCATTAATATCTGGGGCGCCGATCATCACGGTTATGTCGCGCGCGTGAAAGCGGCGATCAATGCCCTCGGCGAAGATGAAAGCAAGCTGGACATTCTGCTGGTGCAATTCGCCATTCTCTATCGCAGCGGCGTGCGCGTGCCGATGTCGACCCGCTCTGGCTCCTTCGTGACCCTGCGCGAGTTGCGCGAAGAGGTCGGCAACGATGCCGCGCGTTTCTTTTATGTCATGCGTCGCTGCGAACAGCACATGGATTTCGATCTGGATCTGGCCAAATCGCAGAGCAATGAAAACCCGGTTTACTATATTCAGTATGCCCATGCCCGCGTGTGCAGCGTGCTGAATCAGCTCAAGGAAAAAAACCTGAGCCACGATGTCGAACAGGGCCACGCAAATCTGGCACAGCTCACCGAGTCGCACGAAACCGAACTGATCACCAAACTCGGCATCTACCCGGATCTGCTCGAAAAAGCCGCGCTCAATGCCGAGCCGCATACGCTGGTGCATTACCTGCGCGAACTGGCGAACCTGTTTCACACCTACTACAACGCGCATCAGTTTATTGTGGATGACGACGCCGTGCGTAATGCCCGACTCAATCTTATTCTCGCCACACGTCAGGTCATCCGCAACGGCCTCGACCTGCTCGGCGTGAGCGCGCCGGAATCGATGTAATGCCTACCGATTACAAAAACCGAAATCAGAATCACGAGAAAAAATCCATACCCGGTTATGTCTGGCTGGCTGCCGGTCTGGGCATCGGCCTGTTTGTAGCGTTGATCATTTACCTTGATAAGCAACCTGAGGTCGACTCTGATTTTGGTGCCACGATACAGAAAGAGCTGAAAAAAATAAATCCGGCTGACGATGTTGCGACCGAGGAACAGGCCGACGAGGAAGCCAACGAACGACCGGAACCCAAATTCAACTTCTACACGATTTTGCCGGAGCTTGAATTATTAATCCCCGAATCAGAAACGCGCCCGCCCAAAAACCGGCAGCCTGAGAGCACGAGCGGGAGCCAGCCAAAAAGCCAGCCCGAAAGTAACAAACAGTATGTCTTGCAGGCCGGTTCGTTTCAAAATAAAAAGGACGCCGAAAAACTCAAAGCCACTCTGGCGCTGCTCGGTTTTCAGGCCCACATCCAGCGCGTCACGGTCAACAACACTGCATGGCATCGTGTCCGCATCGGCCCCTACAGCCAGAGCGCCGACCTCTACGACAAGATCGACCTGCTCCGGCAAAATGACATTAACGCCCTGCCCATGGAGTTAAAGCCGGAATAAAGGGGTCGTTGTGGTGTGTTGCTAGGGAGCGGTCATCCCGACAAATGCTACCGGATAGCATTTGAACGTGTGACTTATACACGGCCCGAAGGGCGACTAATTTTGCTGGGAGCAAAATTGAACAGCTGTTTTCTAGCTGGCCTGCCTTTACGAATGACAGGAAGTCATTCGTAAAGGCAGGATGCCTGAAGTAGCGCAGAGAGGGATCTAGCACTTGCTTAATTGTGCGTCAGAGATTGAATGCTAGATTTCTCCCTATGGACGAAATGACAGATAAAAACAATTCATTTCCAATGCTCAAACTCCAGGCACGCACAACTCAAAACCGATTGAGCTCTTCATGCACCACCTGTTCCACCTGATGCTGCAAGGTCTGTGCATCCACTTTTTCGGGCGGCAGCGGCGGCAAAACAATCAGCTCCACGTGTGAACGAATGCATTTCATAATGCGCCGGTAAATATTCGCCGGATGCCGGCTGAATGCGCTGCCCCATAATCCATTCAGAGCCATGGGCACGACGGGCACCGGCGTTGTTTTCAGAATGAGCTCTAAGCCGGGGCGAAATTTATGCAGTCTGCCATCACGGCTCAGTTTTCCTTCGGGGAAAATACACACCAGCTCGCCCCTGTCCAAAGTCTTCGCCACTTCCGAAAAAGCCTTTTCCAGCAGTTCCGGCTCGGTATGTTTTCCTGCAATGGGAATCACTCCGGCTGTTTTGAATAAAAAATGCAGCAGCGGAATATTGTAAATTTTGTAGTGCATCACAAAGCGTACCGGCCGGCGAATGCAGCCGGCTATGATCAGGGCGTCGACATAACTGACATGGTTGCACGCCAGCAGGGCAGCGCCCTCGTGGGGAATATTATCCAGCCCCTGTTTGCGTACGCGATAGAGCGTGTGAATCAGAATCCAGACGATAAAGCGCATGAAGAATTCGGGCACCAGAGTGTAGATGTAGATGGCGACCACAGCATTGAGCAGCGCCACAGTCAGAAACAATTCGGCGATGCTGACGCCCGAACCCAGCAGCACAATGGCCATGACCGCCGACAGCACCATGAGAAAGGCATTTAATATGTTGTTGCCGGCGATGATTCTGGAAAGGTGGTGCGGCTCGCTTCTCTGCTGGATGAGCGCGAACAGGGGCACGATATAAAAGCCGCCGAACAGTCCGATCAGAAATACATCCGCCAGTACCCGGATGCTGCCGACCTGGCCGACAAACTCAACAAAGCCCATCAATGCCAACGGCGTCATTTCAGGCTGGGCGAAATAGAGGTCGAGTCCAAACAGGGTTAAGCCGATGGAACCGAAGGGCACCAGACCCAGTTCGATCTTGTGGTCGGACAGGCGGTTACACAGCAACGATCCGCCCCCGATGCCCAGGGTAAAAAGGGTGAGCAGGAGGGTGACAACCTGCTCGTTACCGCCCAGCGTGAGTCGGGTGTAATTGGGCAACTGCACCAGATAGGTCGCACCCAGAAACCAGAACCAGGAGACGCCCAGCACCGACAGAAAAACCACCCGGTTTTTGCGCATGAAGGCGATGTTGCGCCAGGTTTCGGTAACCGGGTTCCAGTTTATTTTCAGCTCGGGCTGCACCGACGGCGTTAGTGGAATAAACCGGCTCGACAGGTAGCCCAGCACCGCCAGCACCACGATGGTAACAGCGACCCACTGGCTGCCGTTGTCGCTGCCGATGAGAATGCCACCCAGCATGGTGCCCACCAGTATCGCCACAAAGGTGCCCGCCTGCACCAGCGCATTCCCCGCCACCAGTTCGCTGTCATCAAGGTGCTGTGGAATGTAACTGTATTTGGCCGGACCGAAAAAGGTGGACTGCATCCCCATCATAAACAGCAGGGCGATGAGGGCGTTAACATCACCGAGAAAAAACGCATAGGCGGCTGCGGCCATGATCACGATTTCCATCAGCTTGATCAGACGCATGGAGCGTGATTTTTCGTTCTTGTCTATCCACTGACCGGCGGTGGCGGAAAACAGGAAGAAGGGGAGAATAAATAAACCGGCGCTGAGGTTGATCAGAAAATCAACATCTGTACTTGCTTCGCCCGGCTGTACCACCCGAAAGGCGATGAAAATAATCAGCGCATTCTTGAAAACATTGTCATTGAACGCACCCAGAAACTGGGTGATAAAAAAGGGCAGGAATCTTTTTTGTTTTAATAATACAAAAACATTATCACGCTGCCCGCCGCCTTTTTTCACAAATCATTCATCCACTCACCGACCACTTCGACCAGCTCTTCATCTTGGTCGGTGAAGTAATGATCAGCACCCATGACGATGGCCTGTTTTGATTTTTTATTCCCGCCGCGCTGCATATATTCCAGTCGCTCCTTTGCGCCATGCACCACTGCCGGATATTCATTTGCGCCATAAACATCAAGAACCGGCACGGACAGTTTATCCAGTGGGAACGGTTTGGCCATCGGCTGCTGGTAATCGGTCGCGCCCATGCCGATACCTACAAATGCATCGATGTCGCGAAACTCGCCCGACTCCACCCAGTCCATTGCCATGTACACGCTGCAACTGTGCGCGATCAGCACGATTTTTTCATAACCTTCCTGTTTCAAAAAATCGACTCCCGCTTCCAGACGGGGAAAAGCCTCGTGCATGATGGGCACGTAATCATAATATTTGGCCTGCTTTTCCAGCACCGGCATCTGCATGGAAAGTGTGCTCCAGCCCTCTTCAGCCAAACCGATGCGTAGCGGTTTCACCACTTTGTCCCAGTTTGGATGCACGCCGCGGCCATGCAGGATAATCGCCGCGCCTTTTATCTCCTCCGCTTCGCCCTCCATGTAGATGTTCATAAACTCATGATCACCGCTCTCCAGATAGATCACTTCGCCGTCAAATATCAGCTGCTCCGTCTGCTCGGCGAGGCGCTTTTCACGCTCCAAATCAGACGCCAGCACGCTCTGCGTTACAAACAGTGTGCCTGTTAAAATGATGTTCGCTAGTTTCATACTGCACCTGCTGGTTAATTTATGATCATGATATTAATTGAAAAACTTTATTGATGACAGACTGTTTTTTTTCTCAATGCGCGCTACTATAACGTTATTGTAAAAATCAGGTCTGTTTACCATGAGTGAAAATAATCGCCGACACACACGACACGATGTACAAATCGACGTTACGCTCACGCTGATGGAAGATGACGCCAGGGCCATGCAAACCCGAGACCTTAGCGAAGGCGGCATGTTTCTCGAAACCGCCACCCCTTCAGACTTCCCGATGGGTGAAATGGTTCACGTTAACTACTTAAACCCGCTCAGGGACAATGATGACACCGATGTCGATGCGATTATCGTACGTGTATCTGACAACGGCATCGGCGTTGCCTTTATCGAAATGGATGCTTTTTAGGCGTTAGCCGCTTTTTATTTAGTGCCTGACAGGTTGATTTTTACAATCTCGCCTGCTGCTTTTCACCGACTCTGTACCGCAGAGCTTATTCAACATTCTGTATCTGTTCGCGCATCTGCTCAATCAGCACTTTCAGTTCGACCGAGGCCTGGGTCATTCTGATATCGGCCGATTTGGCGCCTAAGGTATTGGCTTCGCGGTTTAGTTCCTGCATCAGAAAATCCAGGCGACGACCGACGACTTCATCGCGGTCGAGCACATCGTTCAGCTCCCTGACATGGCTCTCCAGTCGATCCAGTTCTTCATCGACGTCCATTTTCTGCACCAGGTAAACCAGCTCCTGTTCCAGCCGGTCGGGGTCCAGCTCGGCTTTCATCTCCTCGAAGCGTGATACGATTTTCCGGCGGTAGTTCTCGCGAATTTCCGGCATCTGTTCGCGCATCTTTTTGACGATATCTTCAACCGCTGCGCTGCGTTGCGCGATCATCACCTTGAGCCGTTCGCCTTCGCGTTCACGGTTGGCCACCAGTTCGGCCAGCGCCTGCTGCAAAAGCGCCTCGCTGGCGTCGGCTATCGGTTTCATATCCAGGGAGGACTCTTTTACCACGCCCGGCCATTTCAGAATATCGATGACGTTTATCATCGAGGACTGGTGCAGGGTGGCATTCAGCTGCTCGCAGGCGTGGGTGATTGATTTGGCGAACTCAATGTCGACTTCTATGCCGCCGGTGACGGCGGCGTCCGCCTTGAACAGCAGATTACATTCCAGCTTGCCGCGATTCAGGCCGGCATTGATCAGCTCGCGATAACGCCCTTCCATGCCGCGCAGGTCGTCCGGCAGCCGCAGGTGCAGATCCAGGTAACGGTGATTCACCGAGCGCAGCTCCCAGATTAAGGTGCCCCATGTGTCGCTCTTTTCGCAGCGCGCGAACGCGGTCATGCTTTTTATCATTCAGCTCTCCCCTGTGATCAGCCCCTTGAACCGGCGGCTTTAAGCGGCAAAGTGTAGCACGCGAGACCACGGCGCAACTCGCACTCAAGCCATGTATAATTCGCGTCAATCACCTGTCATAGACCCGGATATACCATGAGACCCAGCAATCGCGCCCCCGATGAAATGCGTCAAATCAAAATCACCCGCCACTACACCAAGCATGCCGAGGGTTCCGTGTTGGTCGAATTCGGTGACACCAAAGTCATCTGCACCGCTTCGGTCGAAAATCGGGTGCCGGGTTTCCTGCGCGGCAAGGGTCAGGGCTGGGTGACGGCGGAATACGGCATGCTGCCGCGCTCCACCGGCAACCGCATGCGCCGCGAAGCCTCCAATGGCAAACAGGGCGGGCGCACCATGGAGATCCAGCGCCTGATTGGGCGCTCATTGCGTTCCGCCATCGACCTCAATGCCCTGGGCGAGAACACCATCAGCCTGGATTGCGACGTCATTCAGGCCGATGGCGGCACCCGCACCGCCAGCATCACCGGCGGCTGGGTGGCCCTGCACGATGCGGTGCAGTATTTGCTGGACAAACGTATGGTGAAAAAAGACCCCTTGCATCATCAGGTCGGCTCGGTTTCGGTGGGCATTTTTGAAGGCACGCCGGTACTCGATCTGGATTACGCTGAAGATTCCAACGCTGAAACCGACATGAATGTGGTGATGAACAACACTAATGGTTTCATCGAGGTGCAGGGCACCGCCGAAGGCCACGCCTACAGCCGCGACGAGCTTAATGCCATGCTCACGCTGGCGGAAAAAGGCATCAATGAACTGTTTATCGCGCAAAGCGCTGCGCTGAATATTTAACGGGAGTCCCGCTATGTCAGAAAAAATCACCAAAATCGTACTCGCCAGCGGCAACCTCGGCAAGGTGCGTGAAATCAACAAACTCTTCGCCGGATACGGCATTGAAGTGCTGCCGCAGTCTGACTTCGGCGTGCCCGAAGTGCCCGAGACCGGCACCACCTTTGTCGAAAACGCCATCATCAAGGCCCGCCACGCCGCCGAGTTCACCGGCCTGCCCGCGATCTCGGATGATTCCGGCATCGAAGTCGATGCCCTGGATGCCCGTCCCGGGGTTTATTCGGCACGTTACGCCGGTGAAAAAGCCAGCGATACCGACAACAACAGCAAGATGCTGGCCGAGTTAGAGGGTGTGCCCGAAGCCGAACGCACCGCCCGCTACTGGTGCGTGCTGGCCTTCATGCGCCACCACAAGGACCCCGTGCCCATCATCACTCAGGCCAGCTGGGAAGGCCGGATTCTGGAGGCACCGGCGGGCGATGGCGGCTTTGGTTACGATCCCATTTTCTATGTGCCCACCCACGGCTGCTCCAGCGGCGAGCTCTCCATGGAAGAGAAAAACAAAATCAGCCACCGCGCGCTGGCGTTGCAGGCTATGCTGGAAGAGTTCAAGAAACATAAATTTATTTAAAGTTACACCAGGTAGTGGATAAACTGTCATTTCGACATAGGGAGAAATCTTGCACTTGAGCTTATTTTCAAACAAGGACGTTAAAGATTTCTCCCTATGGTCGAAATGACAGCTAAGTCAGAGACTTTTTTTCAATTTTATTATCGCAATAATCAAACAACACAAAGTCGGCAGCCAAAAACTTTAACTGCCTACTGATAACTGCCAACTGCCAACTATCTTTTACATGTCAATTCTTCTCTACCAAGATATCAATCCATACCAGCTACAAGCGCTGCTCGGGCGCTATGGCCTGGAGATTGAAACCGTCAGCACCGATGTCGCCATTCCGGGCAGTTTCTGGAAAGCCCCGGAAGCGGGTCTGATCGGCAACCGGCTCTATCTCAGTGGAGCCACGCCCGTACACTCTGCGCTGCACGAGGCCTGTCACTATATCTGCATGGATCGGTCGCGCCGTGAAAATCTGCACACCGACGCCGGCGGCACTGCTATCGAGGAAAACGCGGTCTGTTATCTGCAAACCCTGCTCGCCGATTTCATTCCCGAAATGGGACGCGCGCGCAGTTTTAGTGACATGGATGAATGGGGCTACTCCTTCAGGCTCGGCTCGGCGCAGGCATGGTTCGAAGAGGATGCCGAAGAGGCGCTGGCATGGTTGCAACAGCACAAGCTCGTTGATAGCGAGGAACAGCCCAGCTTTTTGCTGCGACAATGATCGGTTAAAAACTTCCGCAGTCAGTTCATCCTAAATCCGGCAACCTCCTGGGGCGGCGATTCTCATCAATCGCCACATACACCAGCACCGCTTCGGTGACTTTAGTGCACTGATACTCGCTACCCTGTCGGCGCTCGGCGTAGACTTCGACATCGACCTTCACGAGGTTCGGCCTTCAGAAATAAACTTTGCGTAGCAGCTGATTAAATCGCCGGACGCAGCGCCATTGCTCGTTTTGTCTGCTGCCGCTCTCACGTACAATAGTATGCAACTTTCACCCGGAGCTAGTCACACCAACATGCCCAGTATCAAACAATCCTTCCCCGGCGGCAGCGACCATCTGCTCGACGCCCGACTGGAAATGCCGGAAGGCACACCCAAAGCCTATGCCATCTGCTGTCACTGCTTCACCTGTAGCAAGGATATGCTCACCACCTACCGCCTCAGCAAAGCCATGGCGGAAAAAGGCTACGCCACTCTGCGTTTTGACTTCACCGGCCTCGGCGGCAGCGAAGGGGTGTTTTCACAGACTGAATTCAGCAGCAATATTGCTGATGTGATGGCCGCGATTGATTATTTGCGCCAGCAGCATCAGGCACCCGCGCTGCTAATCGGCCACAGCCTCGGCGGCACTGCGGTACTGGAAGCAGCCATGCATACCGAAGAGGTGAAAGCAGTCGCCACCATCGCCTCGCCCAGCCAGCCCGATCATGTGCTGCATCATTTTGGTAAGTCGCTCACCCTGCTGGAACAGGGTGTCGCTTCGAGCATCGACGTGGCTGGGCAACAATACGACATTGAACCGGAATTTTTAACTGACCTGCGCAGTTACGACATGGAGCAGCGGCTGGCGAAACTGAACAAGCCGGTGCTGATTTTCAGTGTGACGGGTGACGCGCTGGTCGGTGAAACAAACGCGCAGGAACTACATGAGTGGATCGGGGGTTCTTCGGAAATCATTACGCTGGAAAACTCGGACCATCTGTTATCCAGCAAACAGGATATCGAGTTTGTTGCCGACAGCATTGATGACTGGTTTGAAAACATTTAATTGCACATTTAAATGCATTGGTTCGGATTTGTTCTTACAGTTTGAAGTGCTGATTTCGATATGCCTCTCAGTTGGCAATTGGCAATTGGCCAAATTTGCAGGCGATTCCCTTCAAGCCAGACAGGCACCTGGTAATGAGGGATTGTTGATTCTTTGATAACAGACCTTGGTGAAGAGTAGCTGAAGGAGCAAAGCCGACCCAAAGCAGACTGCCATGAGTTTTTACCCAGACTCCAAATATCACAGCCTTATACTGCTGATTTCAAGCCCGAAAAGGCGTGTTTAAGCGCTGAAAACATGTATTTCTGGACTGAATTATGAATATAATCAATGTATTGCATAGGTCCGACCCGGTACTGCAACAGATCCGTTTGCCACCGACGTTGATGCCGGTCTCGTCCGCGTGAACAACGGCCTCTCGCGTCAGACATTGTTTCGCCAGCACCTCGAAGATCGCCAGGCGCTCATAAGCGTCGCGATTCATGTTGGTCAAGGTGCCGGTGCTGATCGGCAGATCGAAGTTTTCGGCAAAGTGTGTTTGCACACGCTCATAAGGGATCAACTGGAACATCGACATATAAACCGCATTGGCCTTGACCGAAGCACCATACTGAGCCGGACGTGTCACGCCCGCCGGGAATTTGGCGACGAAACGCCGGCCGTGCGTATTCTCCAGGATTTGCGCGCGAAACTCGGTGATATAACGCTCAATGCGCAGATCGATGATCTGTCGGCGCTCGAAGCCAGCCACCTGATAATCGCCCGCAGGCAAGGTTCGCTTATCGATGTTGATGGTGCGAATGTCATCCGGATCATCGACCGGTTTCAGTGTGCTGCCGTTATGATTGGGCTGACCGCCGGGCTTGCGTCCATTGAGGCCGCGTTGTTTTTTCGCACGATTCGGATCGCTGGCGGGTGGCAAGCTGCTGTTACGACTATTTATGCCCAAGCGCGCCATCAACAGCTTCACGACAATCAGCACCAGAGACACCGCCGACTTCATGGCAACCGAAGTCTGCTTATCTTCTTGCAGTTGTTTTTCGACAGCCTCAATGGCTGCCTTAATGTCGATGGAGTCAAGTGTCACAATCTCAGTACCGAAGCGGCTTTGCGTGACACTATTATCGCATGACTTTTTGAGATGAATAATTTGGCCCTGAGCGCGCGCTGACGGCGTTTTCCATGAGACGGATATGGCCGGACACGGCACGGCGTACTAGCGCAGCCACGGTGACAGTGCATGGCGCTTGGCGATGGGTTTCACATGGACTTGGTGATGGCGCTTAAAAATACAAAATCGCGCAAAAACCCTGTCAAGCAATTTTTTGACTTTTTTGAAAAAAATGTGCTGAATAGTTACTAAAGATTTGAAAAAGAAAAAACCAGGCCGAAGGCTGATAATACATGTAATTAAGTATTGTATCCTCAGAATTCATTTATTGATTATCTACTTTTCACTAGAATTTGTGATATAAACCATTGTTTAGTCTAACTAAAAGTTAATTATGATTGATGTTAATGAGCCATCGTTAAAAAGTAAAACGAGTCAAATCCGATAGGATTAACAAATATTTAAGTAAATATTATCGACTACAAAAATAACTATATAATTCAGCATATTAGAGCGGTATCTATGAATGAGTGATGATAAGGAAATGCTAGAATATTTCTTATTAATAAAGAAAACAGCTAGTTCAATAAGGAATCGATCATTTTATGATCATATGGATATTGAGGAAGATGTTGCTCATGAGGCGTTTATAAAATTATTTGAGAGTGGCTTCTTTAAGAAACAGGATCATACTGGTCGTAAATCATATATCTATAGAACGGTACATAATTGTTTTATTGATAAACTCAGAGGTCTCGGTGTTATTAGGAATCTCACAAAGGCTGAGAGGCTAAAATCTAATAATAAGTATGAGAATATTCATAACGTATCTATGGATGAGATTGTTGGCGACTTTGAACAAAATGTAGATGCATTAACACCAGACGGTATTATTGATGCCACAGTTGCATATAAGTGGATTAAGTTATGTTTTGATTGTGTTTACAATGGAATTAAAGATACTGCACGACAAAAATTCTTTGTTACGGCATTTTGGTGGCAAAATGATACCGGTTTATCTATCAAAGATTTAGCTCAATTCATTGGTTATAAAACAAGTAATCCTACAGACGCATTGAATAGGCTTATTGAGAAAGTATCAAAATGCACTGAACCTCATGGAATAACAGTAATTAACCCTCACGAACAAATCCAGTTTTTACAGGAACAAATGGTAGAAAACGAGGTGAATTCATGAAAAAGCATGACATAACAAGCGATATTATACGATTGCATGAAGAAGACATTATGCAAGAGCTAGAGAAAGAAGTAAAAATCGAGCTTTCTAAAGAAATTCCTAATGAACTTCAAAATGAACTGAATAACTTACTTGCTAGAGTAAAAACACCCAAGAAACCGACAAAAGCTGATGTAGTTGTCTTAGAAACTTTAAAAAACCAAAACTCAAAGAATGTAGAAAACTTTGAATCCGTAGAATTGTTAGCGGCTGCTGGTCAATCACTTGGAGAATGGTTTTCAACTCCTATAGGTTTTAGTAATGAAGGCTTTGTTGTAGAAATTTGGAAAGTAATTGGTATGAAAGATGAAATTGATATTTATTTATCTCCTATCCAAAATAAAATAGAAAAAGTGAAGAGGGGGCTTATTAATTATGCGGGTCACAATATAGATATTATTATTTCTAATAAGGGAATTACAATATTAATGGCAAGTCTATATGTTGATGAAAAGGGTGCTTCAGCAGAAGGTAGCGGGCGATTACTTAACATGAATGAATATCAGAATATAAAGGGTAAGCTAAATATGTCTATCATTACAAAAAAATAAATTATTTATTATTCCTGAATCCGTAACTTAAAACCTGCAAAAAAAGCCTTTAATACCGTAATTTACAGCCTATTTTGCTAAAATATCTACTCTAAATAAATCACCTGGTGAGTGAATAATGAAGCGCTTTAAAATTGAACGATCGGATGCTGATATCATCAGCCATGGTGGCCTGGCCCTTGTTGGTCAAGCGGTAAAACGTTACACAAATTTTACGCAGGAGATCGACACGCAAATTCCACTGCGTCACGGCATCAAGCATTCCGATGTGGCGAAGAGTTATCTCGCCATGCTGTGCCTGGGCAAGAATGATTTTGAGTCCATCAACACCATCGAAAGTGAATTCTATTTAATGAGCGCCATGGATATCAACACTATCCCCTGCGAAGCGACCCTGCGCCAGCGCATGGACAACCATGCCAGGACGTTCTTACCTCTCGTCGAAAAGGCGAATCTGGATTTCCTGGTCAATATTCAACCCACGCTTGAACCCCTGGAAACCGGACATATTCCGCTGGATGCGGATGTCACGCCCATGGATAACAGTGGCAGTCGCAAAGAAGGGGTATCAAGAACCTACAAAGGGTGTGATGGCTACGCCCCGATGCCGGCTTATCTGGGGCAAGAGGGCTATTGCCTGGAACTGGAATTGCGCGAGGGTAAACAACATTGTCAGAAGGACACCCCGGCCCTGTTAGAACGGGTCTTGTGTCACAGCCGTAAAATCACCGATCAGCCCTTGTTGCTCAGGCTTGATGGCGGCAATGACTCGATTGAAAATATTGACGTTGTCCTCGAACACAATCAGGCCTTCGCAGACCGAGTGCCGGTCGACTTTTTGATCAAGTGGAACCCCCGCAAGGAAAGCAAAGACGACTGGCTGGCCTATGCCGAGCAGCACGGCTGCTGGGTGGCGCCGCGTGACGGCAAGCGTGTAGCGCTGTTCAGCATTGAGCACCAGCGGCAATGGAAAGGCTATGAATACACAGTACGGCGTGTGATGCGCCTGATTGAACGAACCATCGACAAGAATGGGCAGATGTTGCTGACGCCGGAGATTGAACTGGAAGGCTGGTGGACCAGTTTGTCGCTCGACGAACACGCGGTGATAAAACTCTACGCCGATCACGGGACCTCGGAGCAGTTCCACAGCGAATTCAAAACAGACATGGATATCGAGCGCCTACCCTCGGGCAAGTTCGCCACCAATGCACTGATATTGGGTGCCAGCATGCTGGCCTACAATATTCTGCGCTGGATTGGCCAAAACGGCCTACTGGGTGCCGACTCGCCAAAGCGAAACAAAGCCAAAAGACGACGGATTAAAACAGTGATGCAGGAACTGATGTATGTCGCTGCGCGTATTATCAAAACATCGCGTTCGATAAAGCTGTCATTTGGAAAAGGTTGCCGATCGCTTTGTGCCTTCAGTACTGTCTATAAAAAACTGGCTTACGGATAACAAAACACCCTCCTTGCGCATCGTTTGCCGGCGTAACAGTGGCAACACGGGCAGGTATCGGCCAAAAACAGTCAGCTGTTATGATTTTCAATTATTTTTGAAGAATACCGGTTAAAAATACTTTTATCAGGTGCAAAACATGCTTTGGCTTTGATGGGTTTTTCTGAAATGATATGGGGAGAGCGAATGCTCACGATAAGTTACGGATTCAGGAGAAAGTGAAATGATATTACAGAAATATACAAGAGGTGCAAAATGAAAAATAACCGTAATGACTGGAGTGAAGTTACAAACGGCGTTGAAGACGTTATTGGCGATTTAGAAAGTTGTATCGATGATGCGATTAATTACAAAGAAACAAAAACAGGTGTTATAAAAAGTGTTTTAAATCTGAGCGGTTCTTTAACCAGATTAGCTTTTAGGACTACATCAGCCGTCGTAAGCAATGCACCAAAAGCAATAGTGGCTGCCGCTGATCTAAAAAGAGAGTTTGTTGATGGTGTTGAAAATGGAATGCGAGAATTTCAAAAACAACAGAAAGAGGATGCTTTGGATAAAAGAATAAAGCAGATAAAATTAAAAACCTTATCACAAAATAAATTAACGATTGATGATTAATCGCAATAATAAAGTAAAAACTGCGTTTGAAGTATTCATGAATTCACAAGTGATGTTATGAGAAAAAAATATAAAATACTATTCCTGTCATTTTGCCTTGCTACAGCTGTCGTGCTTTCTTCATCAATGGAAGATAAGATTCCGATTAAAAAAAATGAAGCATATTACCAGGTGCAGTTTTGTGAAAAGGTGAATGGTGTTACTGAGTTTATCTTACCAGATAGAACTCGAGTTGATTGTTTGACAGATGAATATGCAATTGAAGTTGATTGGGCAAAAAAATGGGCTGAGAGTATTGGTCAATCGTTGTTTTATGCAGATATGACCGACAAAAAGGCAGGCGTTGCTTTGATTGTCGGTGAAAACGATAATCGCTATTTAAAACGTATTAACCGTATTTCTAAAAAAGTTAATATTAAAATCTTTATTATAAAAAAGTAAATGGACATTAAGTCGGATGTTATGAAGGTAATACAGGATCAAAAGTTGCTTGGTATATTCGGAAGTCTGTTTATTGTTTGTGAAGCTTTCCTCGTTAGTTCATGCCCATGCTGGGTGTACACTATTGGGTCAACTAGGACGCTCCGGACGTCTCGCCCATCACCCTAAACATTAGATATAAGTAACATAAACATGGTTAAGTACATAAATAAGGAGTAAATATGAAAAATATCTCACTGTTGTTTCTAGTAATTATATTGGCGGGCTGCGCAAGCGCTATGCCAAATTTTTATAATGGCAAATATTATATGGCCGGTGATTCAAACTGTGTTCGAGCAAGGCAGTACACTGAAGATAAAATCATGTGTATAAATAGTAACGGAGATGAGACTGGCTGGCGCGCAGCTATGACTGATCAACAACTGCAAATGTACCAACACAATCAACAAAGGCAACAACAGCAATATAAAACTAAAAATACAAACTGCTACAGAACTTACGGTGGTGGAATGAACTGCGCGACATATTAAAGAAATTTCGACTGAAAAAAAGAGCTTTAAAAGGGTAAAAGCCGAATGGTACTTAACGCTAATGCATGAGCCTGGCGTTGAATATCGGCTTTTAGAAGTGAATTTCAACAGCTGACTGCCGCTTCTGATTGAAAACCCCTATATACTATGGTTTTAAAAGAATTAATATCATATGACTATAGATCAATCTTTTTCGCAAACAAAATATGTGGAGGGCAAGTAATAGAATGATGAACTACCTTGCAAAATATACTATTGGTGAATGTTCATTCAAAAAAATCACGAACCCTGCTTTAGTTGGTATTTTTTCGCACGAAAATAAAAAAACACCTCCATCGTTAGATAATCTTTCAATAGATATAGAAGTACGAATTAGACGTTCAATCACGATTGGGTCTTATTTAGGTGGTGGCGTAAACTTTCCAGCTAATATATCGGCTGTAGATATAATCACTAATGAACATTTAGAGTTATTGGAGACTTATATAAAAACTATTCCCCAAGAAAAATTATACTTTTTTTCTGATGGAACAAGGTATTCGATGGCAATGATGCAAATTCTCGTTCAAATCTCTAAGAAACTATCAAAACATGTGGCTTGTTTAGGTGTTTTACCAGGTGCTTTTGATGGAAATGGACTTGGTTCTTCATGGGAGGTTATTACTGAACTTGCTGATGAATCATCTATATTTGATTTTGAGTCTACTCCTACATTCAAGTCCAATAAATCTGAAGTGACTTTTGAAACATACGGGACTTTACGATTGATGACGGTACTAGAAAAAATGACACAAAATGAGACCGGTCTTGCCAACTATGACTACTTTTCTGAATGAGTATATTTTTGAAATCGTCAAGAAGGTAGAGAAGATGCGCTGCTTCTATGATTAAAAATAGCAAAGCTGTCAAGCATAGTGGGCCTGTGTTCCGAGAATAAAATTATTCCCAAAGTATGTATTTAGAGGTAAAAGAGGAAGCAACAATGTCGATAGCAAACCCAAGCAGAGGAATATTAAATTTCAAAACAATCCCCGTAGATTGTTCTAGCTGTGAATATTATGGGGATTTATCGAATGTATCAGATGATACCAAAATAGCATTGATAGGAGCTACGACAGCACATCAATTCAATGAAGAACGGAAAATGCTCATGAAAATACAGGAACTGTTCAACCGCCACCCTAACTCTAAACACAAAATTATACTGAATTGTACCTCTAGATCGGTCTCGTACGGAGGAGATATTACACCAGAACCAGATCCAGAATTTGAAAAAGACCTGCATGACAATCCCGATATTGCTGAGTACATGAGGAATAAAATTTTCGCACTGAAAATACGCTTATATTTAACCAGAGACGCGGACAAAAAACTTCAATCATTTCAGAATCGAAAAGATATCACATGTCCTAACTGTGGATCATGTTTAGTGGTTCCAAATTCTTTTTACCACATGGTTGGTAGCTACCAAGACGATATATGTCTTGAGCGTAGTCGAAATCCTAGATTTTGGCCTACTGCATTTCGTAATAGTAAAAACTTAGAATAGAATAAAATGTGCTTGAAATTTTTCTTAAATAACATGTAATCGATACGCAGTGAAAAGTCAGGATAAGATGTAATGAATGTCATAAAAACAGTGAAGAAAAAGATTGAGATTGAAATCACCGACATCGAGAATCGGACCGACCTTTCCGATGATGAGAAGCGGTCTCGGATTATTCACATTTTTTCAGTTGCCTGTGCTGCGGTCGCCGTACAACCAATTCCGTTTGCGGATATCTTTGTGCTCACACCAATTCAAGCATACATGGGCGTGCGACTCAGTGCGATTAGGGGAATACCGCTTTCTGAAGCGGACGCCACAGATCTCTTGAAGGAGATTGCTGGAATTGTCGGATTGGGAATGGCTGCACAGCAGATTGCGCTGGGATTGTACAAGGTCGGGCTACCAGGTCTTGCTGGCTTCACCACAATCCCATTAGTTTACGGACTCACCTATGCTATCGGCCGCATTATGGATTATTACCTTGAAAAGAAATCCAAAGGCCAATCTATCGACAATGCTGATCTGAAAAAAATGTGGGAAGAATTTCGTGCGGAAGGCAAAGAACAAGCCAAGAAGGCCAAAGACGAAGTAAAAGAAAAAAAGGACGATTTCCGCGCCTTCTAAAATGGCATCTGAGGAAGCAATTAAAAAGGTAATTGATTACCTAGATATGGCTGAATCCACATTAAAACCAGATCTGACGACAGAAAACGCAGAACGAGGTATTTATTATTTTCTGATGGAGCGGCTTAATAAGAAAAGTTTTGAGGAACCACATGGACCACATAATGCATTGGCGAATGAACTCTGGATGAAATTAGAAGATAAAAGCTTTGACAGTGAGGATTGGGACGAGGATCATGAAGAATTATATGCTTATAGATATCTGAAGAATGCGCTGATAAAAAATTTACCAAACGAGGTATGTGACCTCATAGTTGAGGTTATAGAAGATGAAACAGGCTTTGGTGAGTGCATGCGTGAGCTTGAAGATGTTTTGCAAGATAAAGAAAGCAGGGATTTTCTCATGAGTACAATAAGTAAGCTGAAGAGCTAAATGATAAAAAGAACGAGTATTGATTAAGTTTTCCTATATTTCAAGGCGATTCGACGAAGCAGCAATACTGGCTACACTCGGAAAGATAGCCTTTACTCCTGATCCCGCCCTCCTTGAGGAAGATTTTGCCGTCTTGAATTACTCAAGCAATAGTGTGACTCAGGAGATATAAGTATCCGGGTCTATTAGTAATTTGAGATCAGAGTAAAAACCTTTGACCGTCCGCTATTGGCCGAAATCACCAGTTAAAATAAAAATATCAAAGGTCTGTTTTATGGAAGCTGAAGGCATGACCCTCTAAAACAGCGTCAGGTCATCTCGTAATTTATAGCCATTGAGCCTTATCAAGTTTAAGCTACGACAATATACTTAATTCCCATCGGCGCTCAGCACCGGCATTTTTAGCTTGAGAAAAACCATCATCAAACATCTCTGGGTCAGCATTTATTTATTTGTTCTAATCTGGTCGGGTATCAATCCCAAGGATCAGCTCACCTGGTTTCTGGAGGTCTCGCCGGCCATTATCGGATTCGTTGTGCTGGCGTTCACCTACCACGCTTTCCGGCTGACGCCGTTGGTCTATTTTCTGATTTTGATTCACGCCATTATTCTCATGGTCGGCGGGCACTACACTTATGCGGAAGTGCCGCTGTTCGATAGCATCAGGGACATCTTCGGTTCCAGCCGCAACGATTACGACAAGCTCGGCCATTTTGTGCAGGGCTTCGTGCCGGCGCTGATTGCGCGCGAAATTATTCTGCGAAAAAATATTATCAACGGTGCGCTCTGGCAGTCGTTTTTTGTTGTTTCATTCTGCTTGGCGTTCAGCGCTTTTTACGAGCTGGTTGAATGGGGGGTGGCACTGCTGAGCGAGGAGGCGGCGGAGGCTTTTCTGGGAACACAGGGTTATGTCTGGGATACCCAGGCCGACATGGGCTGGGCGCTGTTCGGCGCGGTTGCCGCTTTGATTACGCTGAGCAGGCTGCACGATCGGCAGCTGAAAAAGCGCTCTGCATAAACCAGCCGCTGGCGATTCCGACTCTACCAGCCGGTGGCATCCTTGACGCCCTGACCCAGCTCCGCCGGTGAACGCACGATGTGCACTCCGGCCGCTTTCAGTGCCGCGAACTTCTCTTCGGCGGTGCCGGTGCCGCCGGCGATAATCGCCCCGGCGTGGCCCATGCGTTTGCCTTTGGGCGCGGTGCCGCCGGCGATGAAGGCGGTGACCGGTTTGGTGACTTCCAGCTGGATAAACTCGGCGGCCTCTTCTTCGGCGGTGCCGCCGATTTCACCGACCATCAGAATCGCTTCGGTCTGCTCGTCGTGCTGGAACAGCCGGAGCGCGTCGATAAAGCTCATGCCCGGAATGGGGTCGCCGCCAATGCCGATGCAGGTGCTCTGGCCGAAACCGAGGTCGGTGGTCTGCTTCACCGCTTCATAGGTGAGGGTGCCGGAGCGAGACACCACGCCGACCTTGCCGGGCAGGTGAATCGAGCCGGGCATGATGCCGATTTTGCATTCGCCGGGGGTGATGATGCCGGGGCAGTTGGGGCCGATGAGGACGGTGCCGGCGCTGTCCGCCACCATTTTCACCTGGAGCATGTCCAGGGTGGGAATGCCTTCGGTGATGCAGACGATGAGATCGACGCCGGCGTCGATGGCTTCGAGCATGGAGTCCTTGCAGAACGGTGCAGGTACGTAAATCACCGAGGCGGTGGCACCGGTTTCATCCACCGCTTCGCGCACGGTATTGAACACCGGCAGATTCAGATGGGTCTGCCCGCCCTTGCCGGGGGTGACGCCGCCCACCATCTGCGTGCCGTAGGCAATCGCCTGTTCGGAATGGAAGGTGCCCTGCTTGCCAGTAAAGCCCTGACAGATCACTTTGGTGTATTTATCAACGAGGACGCTCATGCTGTTTTCACCTCGCGGACGATTTTTTGCGCGGCATCGGTCAGACCGGTGGCGGCGATTAAATTGAGCTTCGATTCATTCAACAACTGCGTGCCTCGTTCGGCGTTGTTGCCTTCGAGGCGCACCACCACCGGCACATTCAGCTGCACCTCTTCGGCGGCGCCGATAATGCCTTCGGCGATCAGGTCACAGCGCACGATGCCGCCGAAAATGTTCACCAGAATGCCTTTGACGTTTTCATCGGAAAGAATAATTTTGAACGCTTCCGCGACCCGCTCTTTGGTGGCGCCGCCGCCGACATCGAGAAAATTGGCCGGCTCGCCGCCGCAGAGTTTGATCAGGTCCATGGTCGCCATCGCCAGCCCGGCGCCGTTGACCATGCAGCCGATATCGCCGTCCAGCGAGATGTAATTCAGGTCCCACTCCTTGGCGCGGTTTTCGCGTTCATCTTCCTGCGCCACGTCGCGCATGGCTAGCAGTCCGGGCTGGCGGTAGAGGGCGTTATCGTCGACGTTTATTTTCCCGTCCAGACAGATCAGCTCGCCGCTCTTGCTCACCACCAGCGGATTGATCTCCACCAGGCTGAGGTCTTTTTCGATGAACATTCTGGCCAGACCGGCGAGTATTTTTGCAAACTGTTTTACCTGCTCGCCTTCCAGCCCCAGCCCGAAGGCCAGCTGCCGTCCCTGAAACGGTTGCAAGCCGGTGATCGGATTGATGCTGGTTTTGAGAATTTTTTCCGGCGTCTGTTCCGCCACTTTTTCGATCTCCATGCCGCCTTCGGTGGAGGCCATCAGCACAACCCGGCGCGTGGCGCGATCGACCACCGCGCCGAGATAGAGTTCGCGGGCGATGTCGCAGGTCTCTTCGATCAAAACATGATTCACCGGCTGACCCGCAGCACCGGTCTGTATGGTGACCAGCTGTGAACCCAGCATCTCGTCGACGGTGCGTTTGAGCGTTTCAACATCATCCACCAGCTTGACACCGCCCGCCTTGCCGCGACCACCGGCATGCACCTGCGCCTTGACCGCACAGCGCTCACCCTTCAGCGCGTCCACCGCCGCAGCCACCTCGGCGGAGGCCTGCACCACCTGATTATCGGGGACCGGCAGGCCGTAGTCGGCAAAGACTTTTTTTGCCTGATATTCGTGTAAGTTCATGCGCTGTATTAGTATCCCGGCTGTTTTTGTTGCATCACTTCAAGCCTCGGCTCGAAATGAAATGGATTGATTATGCGGCGGTATTATAAAACTTTTTTATCCGTTCTTGATATGAATGGCGCGTCGATCAACCGCCAGCGCGGCCTCGTGCAGCGATTCAGACAGGGTGGGATGGGCAAAAACGGTGCGGGCGATATCTTCCGCGCTGGCCTGCATGGCCATCGCGGTCACCGCCTGCGCGATCAGCTCGGATGCCTGGGCGGCGAAGATGTGCACGCCCAGCACCCGGTCGGTCTCCTTGTGGGCGATGATTTTCACCATGCCTTCGCTGTCACCCATGGCTCTGGCGCGGCCGCTGGCGCTCATCGGGAACACCCCGATATTCACCGGTATAGCTTCGGCCTCGCAGTCCTGCTCGGTTTTACCCACCCAGGCAATTTCGGGATGGCTGTAAATCACCGAAGGAATATGATCGTAATTCACGCTTGCCGCCTGCCCGGCGATGCGTTCGGCCACCATCACCCCCTCTTCGGAACCCTTGTGCGCCAGCATCGGGCCGCGCACGATATCGCCGATAGCATAAATGCCGGGCACGCTGGTTTCGCAATATTTGTTGACATGAATGAGGGCGCGTTCATCGAACTCCAGCTCGATCTCCACGCCGAATAGGGTGTCGCTGTTAGGTTTGCGGCCCACCGCCACAATCAGCCTGTCGAATGTCACCTGCTGGGCGCCGCGGTTGTCTTCGTAGGTGACCTGCACCTCGTTATTTTTTACCGTGGCCGACAACAGCCGGGCGTTGATGCGTATATCCAGCCCCTGTTTTTTATAGCTGCGAAAGGCGGCGCGTGAAACCTGCTGGTCAACAATAGTCAAAAACTCGTCCATGGCTTCGATCAGCACTACCTCCGAACCCAGGCGCGACCAGACGCTGCCCAGCTCCAGCCCGATGGCGCCGGCGCCGATGATGCCCAGGCGTTCGGGCACGGCGTCGAACTCCAGCGCGCCGGTGGAATCCACAATGTACTGGTGATCCAGCGGTGCCTGATCCAGATGCACCGAAGACGAACCCGTTGCCAGGATGATGTTCTGAGCCTCAAGCGTGGCGATTATTTTTTTCCCGCCGCGCTCGCGCACCTCGACTTTTTTGCCCTGCGCCAGCCGCGCATGGCCGTGAATAAATTTAACCCTGTTCGCCTTGAACAGCGCCTTGATGCCCTGGGTGAGTTCATGCACCACCCTGTCCTTGCGCGCCATCATCGCCGGTACATCGATTCCGCTCTCAGCTGCCGAGATGCCGTGATCCTCGAACTGGTTCTGCGAAAGTGCATACAAGCGGGATGATTCCAACAGGGCCTTGGAGGGGATGCAGCCCACGTTCAAACAGGTGCCGCCGAGCGAGGATTCACCCTCCCGGTTGTGCCATTCATCCACGCAGGCCACGCTCAGCCCCAGCTGCGCGCAGCGAATGGCGGCGACGTAACCGGCCGGGCCGGCACCAATAACCACTACATCGTATTTTTTGCTCATGACTGACTCCGGCGTTGGCTTATATGCCCAGTAACATTCTTGAAGGATCTTCCAGCATCTCTTTTATCGTCACCAGAAACTGTACCGCTTCCCGGCCGTCGATGATGCGGTGGTCATAGGAGAGCGCCAGATACATCATCGGTAAAATAACAATTTCGCCGTTGACCACCATGGCGCGCTCCTTGATGGTATGCATGCCCAGGATGGCGCTCTGCGGCGGATTGAGAATCGGCGTGGACAGCATGGAACCGAAGACCCCGCCGTTGGAAATGGTAAAGGTACCGCCGGTAATTTCTTCAAGGCCTAATTTATTGTCGTGCGCCTTTATGGCGAAATCGAGCACGCTCTGCTCGATTTCAGCCATGCCCATCTCCTCGGCATTACGCAGCACCGGCACCACCAGACCCCTGGCGCCGGAAACGGCGATGCCGATGTCGTAATAACCGTGATAGACAATGTCGTTGCCGTCAATGGAGGCGTTGACTGCCGGGAATTTCTTTAGCGCTTCCAGCGAGGCCTTGATGAAAAACGACATGAAGCCCAGCTTGATGTCGTATTCGCACAGAAACTTTTCCTTGTACTTTTCCCGCAGCGCCATCACCGGTTTCATGTTGACCTCGTTGAAGGTGGTCAATATCGCAGCGTTCTGCTGGGCGTGCAGCAGACGCTCGGCAATGCGCGCGCGCAGGCGCGTCATCGGCACCCGTTTTTCGTGGCGTGTGCCGGTGACTGTTTCGGTATAGGCGTCAGCGGTTTTTTTCAGCGGCGCCGTATCAATCTTGGCGGTCTGCGGCGTGAGGGTTTCGGCTTTGGTTTGCGGCGCGTTTTTACTCTCTATATAGGCCTGAACATCCTCTTTCAGAATACGACCGTGCTTGCCGCTGCCCGCGATCATGTCCGCAGTAATGCCCTGCTCGCGCATTATTTTTCTGGCAGAGGGGCTTATCGCCACTTCGGCGTCGGCTTCCTCTTTTATAGCTGGCTCTACGGCGGTTTCCGGCGCGCCGGGTTTTTTGGGAAGAGCTTTTTCAGCTACTTTAACGGTTCCCGCCTCCGCCATTTTCGCGCTTTCGTCGATCACTGCCAGCACCTGACCGGCGGTGACCACCGCGCCTTCTGCAAACACTATTTTTTCGATCACGCCCGAGACGGTCGCTGGCACTTCCAGCACCACCTTGTCGGTTTCCAGGTCCACCAGCGTGTCGCCCTGCTGAATCCACTCGCCCGGTTTTTTATACCAGTCCACCACCACCGCATCGGCGATGGATTCGGGTAATTCGGGAACCCTGATTTCCGTACTCATCGTTTTGCCTGCCTCTTGTACTCACGCTTTTTTTCATCAACCAATTTTTTATCGTCATACGGCTTTTTATCATCAAACAGCAGGGCACGTTCAATCAGCTGGGCCTGCTGGATAACGTGCAGCTTGGCCGAACCCACTGCCGGTGCCGAAGAAGATTCGCGACCCACATAATGCAGCTGCCATTCTTTTTCCAGCCGAACATTGGCGCGGGGCCGGAAAAAGTCCCAGGCGCCCTGATTCATCGGCTCTTCCTGACACCATATTAGTAACTTTGTTTTAGTGTAACACTTTAATATCGCGTTCAACTCGGGCGCCGGGAAGGGATAAAGCTGCTCGACGCGGATGATGGCGACATGTTCAATATCTTCCTGACGGCGTTTTTCCAGTAGCTCGTAATAGACTTTGCCGCTGCACAATATAACCCGCTCAACTCTGGCCGGATCGATCGCATCGATTTCTCCTATGACTCTCCTGAAGCTGCCCGCTGCCAGATCCTCCAGCGTGCTGACGCAGAGTTTGTGCCGCAATAAACTTTTCGGGGTCATGACAATAAGCGGTTTTCGGCAATTGCGCACCATCTGCCGACGCAGCAGGTGAAATATCTGCGCCGGGGTGGTGGGCATACACACCTGCATATTTTGTTCGGCGCACAGCTGCAGAAAGCGCTCCGGCCGCGCCGAGGAGTGTTCAGCGCCCTGGCCTTCGTAGCCGTGCGGCAGCAGCATCACCAGACCACTGGCTCGCCCCCATTTATGCTCACCGGAAGAGATGAACTGATCGATCACTATCTGGGCGCCATTGGCAAAATCGCCGAACTGCGCTTCCCACAAAGTGAGTGTTTTCGGGTCAGCGGTTGAAAAGCCGTATTCGAATGCCAGCACCGCCAGTTCGGACAACAGTGAGTCGATGACCAGAAAATTGTTTTTGTCTTTGCCCAGACTGCGCAGCGGCACGAAAGCCACGCGCTCTTTCTGATTGTGCAGCACCGCATGGCGATGAAAAAAGGTGCCGCGGGCGCAGTCCTGGCCGGAGAGGCGCACCGAAAAACCGTCGTACAATAAGGTGGCGTAGGCCATGATCTCGGCGTAGCCCCAGTCTATGGGCAACGCGCCGGCGGCCATCTTATGCCGGTCGGCAACAATTTTGGCCACGCGTGGATTGAGCACAAAACCCTCCGGCAGCTGCTGCATGGTGTCGCTCAGTTTGCGCATGATTTCATTGGCTACGCCGGTTTCGACATCGTCCAGCGTGGCGCAGCTTTCATAGGAGCTCCAGTCCACCAGCTCGGAGGTGTCGATTTCACCGTCGTCTAATTTATGCGGCACCATACACCGGCCCGCTGCCAGCAGCTCGCGCACCGCCGCCACCATGCGTTCAACCTGCTCGGCGCTGAGGCTGCCCTCATCCACCAGTTTCTGCGCATACAGGGTTCGCGTGGTCGGCAACAATGAAATTTTCTGATACATCATCGGCTGTGTCGCCTTCGGTTCATCGGCCTCATTGTGGCCGTGGCGGCGATAGCAGATCATGTCGATAACGACGTCGGTTTTGAATTTCATGCGGTAATCGAAAGCCAGTCGTGTCACCCGGATGATCGCTTCGGGGTCATCGCCGTTGACATGAAAAATGGGTGCGTCCACCATCTTGGCAATGTCGGTACAGTAATGCGTGGAACGGGAATCGTGCTGATTGCTGGTGGTAAAACCGATCTGGTTATTGATGATGATATGCAGCGTGCCTTTGGTGGAATAGCCGCGCGACTGCGACATTTGCAGGGTCTCCATGACCACGCCCTGGCCGGAAAATGCGGCATCGCCGTGTATCTGCACCGGTATGACTTCGACCCCGGCGCTGTCACCGCGCCGAAATTGCCGCGAACGCACCGCGCCTTCCACCACCGGGCCGACAATTTCAAGATGCGAAGGATTGAAGGCCAGCGCCAGATGTACGGGGCCACCTGCAGTACTGACGTTGGAGGAAAAGCCCTGATGGTATTTCACGTCACCGGTCAGTGCGGTGACGTCCTTGGTGCCATCGAATTCGCTGAACAATTCCGCGGGGGTTTTTCCCATAATATTAACCAGCACATTGAGGCGGCCGCGATGCGCCATGCCGATGCCGATCTCCCTGACACCCTGCGCGCCGGCCCGCAGGATCAGTTCGTCGAGCATGGGTATCAGCGATTCACCGCCTTCCAGCGAAAATCTTTTCTGGCCTACATATTTGGTGTGAAGGTATTTTTCCAGACCTTCGGCATCGCTAAGCTGACGCAGAATATTTTTTTTCTCTTCAATACTTAGTTCCGAACTCTGATCGGCACCCTCGATGCGTTGCTGTAACCAACGCTTCTCTTTGGTGGCCAGTATGTGCATATACTCGACGCCCACTGAACCGCAGTAACTCTGCACCAGGGTTTCATAGATCTGTTTGAGCGTGGCGCAATTCGGGCCAAACAACGAGCCCGTTTCAAACTCGATGCTCAGGTCTTTACTGCTCAACCCATGATATTCGAGCCTGAGTTCCGCGACCTGTTTGTTTTCCGTATCACCCAACGGATTTGTTCTCGCCTGCTGATGTCCATGAAAACGGTAAGCATTAATCAGTTGCAGTACCTGCACCTGCTTGCGTCCCTGTTCCAGCAGGTAAGCATTGGACGGAGTTGAGGCATGCTGAGGCTCTTTCGCCAGCGCCCTGAAATAGGCGCGCACTTCATCATGCGGCACTTCCTGCTGATCAACCTCGCCCGCCTTTGCCGTGGGCAGGCGATCAAAAAACTCGCGCCACTGTGCATCCACACTGCCGGGCTCTCGAAGGTAATCTTCGTAGAGCGCTTCCAGCCAGGCGGCGTTGCCACCACTCAGTTGTGAACTGTTCCATAGCTCCTGCATGCCAAGCCCAAAGGATTGTGCCATTTTTAATTTACGCCTCTTAACTTTTTGCTTTATTTTAATTGTAGAAGTCGATCACAGAACACGCTTCGAACTCGGGGTATATTTATCAACAAATGATCAAAATGTGTTGTTGTGAAACTGTCCGTCATGTTACGTGAAATGCATTCAGCTCGCCTAAACCCGACAGCCTCCCGGCCGATTTTATTTTTGCCCGTCTGCTGGAGTTTCAGGACCCATCTTAAAGACGCTCAAATCTGGTGACTGCTTGAGCAAATGGATTATAGGTAAAAACAGGGGCTCGGGCAGCTCGCGGTGATGGAACCATCGCCAGCTTTGGCATTTGTCCGGCTCCATCACCTCGGGCTCACCGGATAGATGGGCGGCGCTGACATACAGGGTGACATAGTCACGTTCACCGACTGAAAACGGCAGGTTATTGAAGCCGGCGGGGCGGGCACACCCGATGGCCAGACCGGTCTCTTCGCGCACCTCTCTGGTGGCACATTCGAGCACGTTCTCACCGGCCTCCAGACGCCCGCCGGGAAACTGCCAGCAGGTCGCGCCCTGTGCATCAATGCGCTGACCCAGCAGCAAATAATCGCCTTTCCACAGCATCACGCCCACGCCGATGCACGGACGACGCTCTGCCGGTGGTTGTTCCGGGGCTCTGGATTCTGCTTTCACGACGGGCTCTCTGGAAAAAATCTTCAGCATCTATTCTCAGTCATCTGAGGCTTAATGCAAGGCTTCAGGCCTCGGTGGTGATCCTGACGCAGTTGCGGCCGCTGTTCATGGCGTGGTGCATCGCCACAACGGCAGCTGCACTGCATCAACAGGTCATCGAAGACAGAATGTTCAGGATCCACATTTCTGAATAGCGGCAATCTTGATAAGATGTGCTTGTCGGCTTCTGTCGGCACCACAGCCGGATTGTTATTTTTATTTGTTTCCAACTGCTTTCTGTTCATTCAAAAGCCCCTTCCGGCAAGCCATCACTTTACTTACTGGCGTCGGGTTATAACCATGTTTATACTGATGATCACCCTTTTAAACGCACACCCTCAAACATAAACAAATTATGAAAACAGACACCCCCCACCAGATCCACGCCCTTGAACTTGGCCCCATGGAAAATTTCGTCTACCTGCTACACGACAAGGCCAGCGACCGGGCGGCCATTGTCGATCCCGCCTGGGAGGTGGAAGAGGTGATTGCGCTGGCCAAAGCCAACGACATTACAATTACCGACATTCTGCTCACCCACAGCCATCATGACCACGTCAATGGCGTCGAGCGGGTATTGAACCAGTACGATGCCCAAATTCACCTGCTCAAGGAGGAGGCCAAGTTCTGGGGAGCGCAGCTGGAAAAGCCCACCCTGCACCGGGGTGGCGACATCATCAAAATCGGTGAATCTGAAATCTCGGTGCTACACACCCCGGGGCACACTCCGGGTTCGGCCTGCTACCACATGGGCGATCACCTGATTGCCGGCGACACCCTGTTTGTCTTCGGCTGCGGCCGCTGCGACATGGCGGGCGGCGACCCGGAGCAGATGTTCAACAGCCTGAAGCACCTGCGCAGCGATCTGCCCAGCCACACCATGCTCCATCCCGGGCACAATTACGCCCCCACCGACCCGACCTCGACCATGGCCGCGCAGAAGCTGGGCAATCCGTTTTTACATTTTGATGAGAAACAGGATTTTGTGAAATACCGCATGCAGGTGCACGACAAAATCAGGGACATTCCCTACACACCGGTTAGCAGGGAGGAGGCGCTGGCCTCCATTAAAGATCAGCCCTGATCGCCGATCTCCAGTCCTTTCATGTGCGTCTCATTGATGCGCACCAGCAGGAAACGGAAGGGGATCATGGAGGCGTGGTAATTGTCGAGCGTGGCCATGAACGGGAAATCGCCGCTGGCAAACTCATAGGTGCCGTCTTTCATCGACTGGTAAATCTCTTTCAGGCTGGTTTCCAGCTCATCGATAAACGAGCCCATCTCGACAATGCCTTCACCGTCAAATTCAATTGACTGCCGGATATCCCAGATATCATCCAGCGCCTGCTCAATGAGGCCGACATATTCATTGGTGGAACGTGCTCGTACAACTTTAGTTTTAAACATAATAACCACTTAAAATCCGGGCCGTGAAACGGCTCTACCTGTTTTTACCGCGTTTCCGACCCTGAAAACCGGCGATGGACTGGACTAT
Organism: Gammaproteobacteria bacterium; assembly: GCA_032251315.1. Lineage (GTDB taxonomy): Bacteria > Pseudomonadota > Gammaproteobacteria > SZUA-229 > SZUA-229 > LH-M37. Next base: position 11,530 of record JAVVEE010000006.1, on the reverse strand, counting down.
TTCGCTGTAGGGCAACGCATCCATGTTGTCATACTGCTGTTCGGCCTGTTCAATCAGGCTGCGAATATCGGAAATTACAGCGGTTTTCTCATCAGGCCCCAGCACCGCTCTCAGGCCGCGCAGGCCACCCACCTGCACCCGAATGTTTGCGTTATGCGGCAGCGGCGCGTCAACCGCATGTGATTTCAGCAAAAACCTCGAGCTTTCCTGAAACTTTTTAAGAAGATAGGCGCATTTACCTGCTATTTCCTCTGATGTGCAGGCATAACCTTCCCTGTCCGCCAGCCAGAAATGCTGCGACAGACGGCACTTGCACTGATTATTGGTCAGCGCCTTCTCAAAAACACAGCGAATTTTCGCTATCTCCCGATAAGTCGCTTTATATTCATCCTCTTCCATCAAACAGCCACAAGCTTATTTCTCATGCTCCATCGTGATGGGCTTTTCCCGATGCTCCAGTAGCTGCTCTTCGGCGGATAGCTGATTATCGGCGAACATGACTTTAACGATCACGCCTTCATCGCCATTCAGCTTTTCACGAAGCTCTCTGGCCAGATGCTTGGCCTCTCTAAATGAAGTTTCTTGCCCGATAAGATCAAGATTTTTCACCAGGTTCATCCCCGGTTGCGTGCTTACTTTGTAAATATAATATGGCATATCATTTTACCTCAAATTCATATTTTCGATGTTCGAAACGATGGCAACCGGCTACTGCCAAACCCCATTGCCGTATTCCGGTCATTGACACTAAAACCCAGTAATTTGCTAAACTATTATACATTCTATGCAACTCGGTTAAAAAATTTAATTATGAACAATGACGAACTTTCCAAAGACCAGCTTATTTTAATCGCCATGCGCAAGACCCTCTCCGGCGTTGTCCGAGAGACCACCCCCCCCAAGGGCATGCGCCATCCGCTCACCGAAGAGACGGTTGAAAACATCAAGCACTGCTTCGCGCTGATTTCGGCGCGCGAGAAGGAGTTGGCAGAAGCCAACGGTCAGACTAATACCGCCCGTCCCCGTTATGTTGATGAACCCAAAACCTCGCATGTGGTGCCCTTTACCCTGCCCGAGAAAAAATAACCCATGCACTCATGAAAATAATGACTTTGGGCTACACTTGTATTTGCTGAAGTTAAATCATTATTAAAAGACTGTGATCATAAGGAGTCCGGCATGAGCGAACCTCTCTTCAATATTGTCTTTTACGGCATTATCCAGTCCGGCAAAGACAAAATGACCGTCCAGCAGAACATGGCCCGGCTGTTCAAAACGGAATCGGCCAAAGTCCAGCCCTTTTTCGCCGGCGGCCGCAAGGTCCTCAAGTCCAAAGTCAGTGCAGAGATGGCTGAAAAGTACCGTGGCGCGCTGGAAAATATCGGCCTGGTGATCAAAATCGAAGCGGCTGAACAGCCCGCGAACGCGGCACCGGCCGAACCGGTGCCGGCCGCCTCCCAGGCCTCCGCCTCAGCGGCCTCTTCCGATGCCGGCAGTGACACCATCAGCATCGCCGAGCCGGGGGTTATTCTGATCGAAAATCCGGTGCCGGTCACACCTCAGGAAATTGGCGATATCAGCGCCATTTCCATGGCTGAGGTCGGTGCCAATGTCATCGAGAATCCAGTTGCAGTGGCTGCGCAGGAAATTAATGACATCAGCGATATTTCCATGGCTGATGTGGGTGCCGACGTTCTCGAAAATCCGGTCGAGGTAACGCCACAGGAAATCGGCGACATCAGCGCACTCTCCATGGCCGAGGTGGGTGCTGATGTCATTGAAAACCCCAGAGAGAAGGAGAAAGCGCCCATCCCGGATATCAGCGAGCTATCCCTGGAATAACGGCGGCTCAATCAATAATCCGCCTTAAACCACGGCGGGCATTCAAACCGTAAGCACGTCTCAAAAAAATGTACACGAGCACGTAATGTTAAAAAAGATTTTTTGCGTGCTTCGCGTTATTTGCGGACGGGCTGCTTCTTATTTATTCAGCGATTTTTTCGCGCAATGCTTCACGGTCAAACCACCACTGGTCATGCGGCACAATGGCGCCCAGCACCAGCGACAGCCGGGGCAGGAATACGGCCGGGTCGAGCAGCTGCAATCTTTCCATCCAGGCATCCATTGCGGCCTGATCTTCAATGCCGGAATGGCCGCGCGCGACATTGGCCAGCATCTGGTTGGTCAGAAAGGTCATGCTCTCCCGCGCCTTGCCTTCGGCGCGTATATCCGCCACATAATGCGCCACAATGGCCGCAATCGCCGCGCCATCGGCCTTTTCAGGGGTTTCATCAATCACATACCCCAGCATGTTGACGGTCAACTGCGGGTCGATGGGATAGGTGACCGCCAGCCAGACGCCCTGACCCAGCGCAACCAGTGAGGCAGGCTGACCACTCTGATAGAGCACATCACAGCACTTCACTGCTTCTTCCCAGTGCTCGTTTTCCAGGAACACCGAAAATGCCTCGCGTGCGACCTGCCAGGCCTCTTCCGCCCGACCGACGCCGACCAGCGCCTCAGCCATATCCAGTTTCAGATTCGCCTTCTCCAGCTCGGTGGCATCCTCCGGCAGGTCGGCCATGGCCTGTTCTTTCATCTTAAGATAACTTTTCAGATACTCGACAGAGTCTTCCGAATCGGTACTTTCAATTAGTTCGTTAATGGTCTTGTTGCTAGTCATAGTTACCGCCTGTCATATTCTCAAGGCCTGCTTTTTACTTGATATTCACTTACAAATACAAGTAGAAAACGGCAGGTTAAATTAAATCCGATTCAGTTGAATCCGGGTTACATAAGTACTTATTCTACCAGCGCCTGCACCAGCACACGCTGTAGCTCCTGTTCATCAATGGGGAAAGGCAGCGAAGCGTAGACTTCGAACCTTTCCAGAAAGCGCGCGTACTGCTGCCGGGTCTCCTGCTCATAAAATACAATCATCTTTGCATCCGCCACGCCCTGCGCGCACGATAGCACCGTCTCCAGACTGCTGGTACGGTCACGGAAATCGGACTGGAAATTAAATTCCGAGACAATCACGGCAGGCTGGTGCCGGCGAATCAGCTTCACCGCCTTGCGCACGCTGTCGGTGGTCACCACCTTATAGCCCTGTTGCTTATATAAGCCGGCAAAATCCGGATAACCGCCCAATTCTATAATTGCTAATAATGTCACTGCTGAATGCGGCATGGTTCTCTCTATAATCTCTCGGTGCGGCAACGGGCATTATCACTGAGCACTAACCTGAAGGTATACACATGTCATCCGGAAAACTTACAGAGCCCAAAATAATCACCAACTTCAATCAAAAAAACTGTCTGCCTGCTGCCCACAGGTTTTTATTATAACGATGATCGCCAGGATAAAATTTGGCAGCGCTATGATGAAAAAGGTACGACGCCGGGCATGGCCGACCTCAAGGAGCTGTTCCCCGACGAGGCTACCGTGCAAAACGCCGCCGTTGATAATGGCGACACCTTCGAACGCTGCCGGGATAGAAAGTAAATAAGGGAATAACCGCTCATCGACAGGTCGATAAAAACCGTGCTGCCGCGCTCTCACAAAGTGGATCCGTCCGGGATTTTGCAGCGGCTTTGTCGCTTTCAACTCTACCTGACTCTGACTCAGCCATTGTAATCTCCTGATGACTAAACCCCGCCCTTGCATACTCAATGATAACAAATTCAGATAAAATTTATCGCCCCATGCCCCCCTAAGCGGGCAGGCTAAACGGTAACGTAATCTGAAAGCCGTACCGGCTGGCGTTTTGAGCCCCAGTAGCCATGGCCCGACTCGAAAACCCCGGCGCAACGGCTGCCGCATTTCGTGCAGCAGCCGTCAGCATCCAGATTCCATTCGCCCAGCTCATACCAGTCGCGCTCTATTACACGCGTGCCGCAGGAGTGGCAGTAGGTGCTCTCGCCCTCACTGTCATGCACATTGCCGGTATAGGCATATCGCACGCCGTTTTTCATGGCGATTTCACGCGCCCGCTTCAGCGTTGCCAAGGGCGTGGACGACACATCCATCATTTTATAATCGGGATGAAACGCGGTGAAGTGCATGGGCACGTCCGGTCCCACTTTCTCCACCACCCACCGGGTCATTTCGTCGAGCTCTTTTTCGCTGTCGTTATAACCGGGTATGACCAGCGTGGTCAGCTCCATCCAGACATCGGTTTCATTATGAATGTATTCGATGGTATCCAGCACCGGCTGCAAATGGCCGCCCGTGACTTTCCAGTAGAACTCTTCAGTGAAGCCTTTCAGGTCAACATTCGCCGCATCCATGTGCTGATAAAATTCGGCGCGCGGCTCATCGCAGACATAACCGGCCGTCACCGCCACCGATTTAATGCCGCGCTGGTGACAGGCTTTGGCGACATCGATGGCGTACTCATGAAAGATCACCGGGTCGTTATAGGTATAGGCCACGCTCCGACAGCCCAGCTCTTCCGCCGCCTGCGCAATGGCCTCGGGACTGGCGCGGTCCATCAGCGTATCCAGTTCGCGCGATTTGCTGATGTCCCAGTTCTGGCAATACTTGCAGGCCAGGTTGCAGCCGGCGGTGCCGAACGACAGCACCGGCGTTCCCGGCAAAAAGTGGTTGAGCGGCTTTTTTTCGATGGGATCGATACAGTAACCGCTGGAGCGCCCATAGCTGGTAAGCACGATCTGATTATCGATGCGGGCGCGAACAAAACACAAACCACGCTGTCCCTCGTGCAACTTGCACAGGCGCGGACATAAATCACACTGCACCCGACCATCATTCAGTTCGTGCCAGTATTTGGTTGGCACCACCCCCTCGTCCGTCATTAATATCTTTTCTTTTGCTGTCGCCATTTCTGAGCCGCCATCGTTGAATCGACATTTCAAATGCCCTGCCTCTTAACCATGGGGCCTGAGACTATACTTTTAAAGAGCATCGGTCGCATAATGATGAGCAACGACGTGATCCATTTATAAATGCGCAGCCTATGGCAGGCATATCTGTTCGCTGCATTGCCGGTAATTTCTTTATAAGGAGCTTTGGTATGCCCAGCATTCGACACCCCGCAGTTGCAGACATGTTTTATCCCGGCGACCCGGCGCGACTCCAGGCCGAAATCCAGTCCATGCTTGCCGCCGCCAGTGCCACCACAGCGGTGCCCAAGGCGATTATCGTGCCTCACGCCGGTTACGTTTACTCCGGCCCGGTTGCCGCCAACGCCTACGCGCAACTGATACCGGCCAAAGACAAAATCCGCTGCGTAACTCTGCTGGGCCCGTGTCATCATGTGCCTTTATCGGGCCTCGCCACTAGCAGCGCCGATTTTTTCGAGACGCCATTGGGCTCTATTCCCATAGATCGTCGGCTCAGTGACAAAATTTTACAATTTCCCCAGGTTCAGGAATACGACCTGGCCCACGCACAGGAACACAGCCTGGAAGTGCAACTGCCGTTCCTGCAGCAGACGCTCGATGAATTCACTTTGCTGCCACTGGTGGTGGGCGATGCCAGTGGCGAGGAAGTCCATGAGGTACTGGAAGCGGTCTGGGGTGGCGATGAAACCCTGATCGTCGTCTCCTCAGATCTCAGTCACTACCACGACTACCGCACGGCGCAATCACTGGACGCAGCAACCTGCCAGGCCATTGAAAATCTTGATGACAAACACATTCAGCATGGACAGGCCTGTGGTCGAAATCCCGTGCTGGGATTACTGCTATCGGCGCGCAAACATCACCTCAAAGTCTCCACCCTCGACCTGCGCAACTCCGGTGACACCGCCGGCGGGCGAGGACAGGTGGTCGGCTATGGCGCCTGGGCATTCGTACAACCGGAAGAGTAGCCCATGTTTACCCCGCAACAGCAACAACAGCTCCATGACATTGCCCATGATTCAATTCAGTACGGCCTCACCCACGGCGCTGCGCTGGTGGTTGATTTCAAACAGCTGGATGAGGAACTACATGCCAAACGCGCCACCTTCGTCACGCTGTACAAACACGGTCAGCTGCGCGGCTGCATCGGCATGCTTGAGCCGGTGCGCCCCCTGGCCGAAGACGTGGCTCAGAACGCGTTCATGGCCGCCTTTTCCGACCCGCGTTTCCCGCCACTACAGCAAGATGAACTGTATCAGTTGCAGATTCATATCTCCATCCTCGGTACCCCCGAAGAAATGACCTTTACTTCAGAAGAGGATCTGATCACACAGCTACGTCCCGGGCTGGACGGCCTGATTATGGAAGAGGGCAATCACCGGGGTACTTTTCTGCCTTCGGTGTGGGAATCGCTACAGGATCGGCGTGAGTTTCTGCACCATTTGAAACTGAAAACCGGCCTCTCTCCCGATTACTGGAGCGACAGCATCCGGATTAAGCGCTACACCGTGGAAGAGTTTTGAGGTAAAAAACATTTGCCGCAGAGGCGCAGAGAAAAAAACCGTTCAACTTAAAATCGTGCCGCTCCTGATGACTAATCGAAGCGCTGCTCTCACTCCACGCCATACCGGCTGGCCGTACAATTCGCCGGCCTAACGCAGAACGTAAGCCATCATGCCGATTCATAATGCCGAAATCAGCGTTCTTTTTGAAAAGCTGGCCGACCTGCTGGAGATCGAGGATGCTAACGCTTTCCGGATACGCGCCTACCGCAATGCTGCGCGCGCGGTGCGTAGCCACCCTCGCAGCATGGCCGAGCTGATCGAACAGAAAGAGGATCTTTCCCAATTACCCGGCATCGGCAAAGACCTTGCCGGAAAGATAAAAACCATCGTCGAGACCGGCAAACTACCGCTGCTCGAAGAAGTCCAGTCACGCACCCCGGCGGCACTCAGCGACCTGATGAAAATCGATGGACTGGGGCCGAAGCGGGTCAAGGCGCTGTACCGGAAACTCAAGATTGAAAGTCTTGATGATCTCAGGCGTGCGGTGAAAAGCGGCAAAATTCGGGAACTCGAAGGTTTTGGCAAAAAGACCGAACAGATGATCGGAGAGCGGTTGGAACGCTTCAGTGGTGAGGCGCCGCGCACCAAACTGATCGAAGCGGAAGACATCGTCAAGCCGCTGGTCGAGTATCTGAAGAAAAGCAAAGCTATCAAAAAGATCATCGTGGCCGGTAGTTATCGTCGGCGCAAGGAAACGGTGGGCGATCTGGACATCCTCGCCACCACCGGCAAGGGCTCGGCAGTGATGTCACGATTTACCAAATACGATGAGGTGGTCGAAATCATCTCGCAGGGCAAAACCCGTTCTACGGTGCGACTGCGCTCCGGCATGCACGTCGACCTGAGGGTTGTGCCACAGGTGAGCTATGGCGCCGCACTGCATTATTTTACCGGCTCCAAAGCACACAACATCGCTGTGCGCAAAATGGGAATGAAGAAAAAACTCAAGATCAATGAGTACGGTGTTTTCAAGAATGACCAGCGCGTTGCCGGCAAGACCGAAGAGGAGGTTTATGCCCAGGTTAATCTGCCCTATATCGAACCCGAACTGCGCGAAGATCGCGGCGAAATCGATGCCGCCCAAAAAGACCGGCTGCCTCAGTTAATGAAACTCGATGATATACGCGGCGACCTGCATTGCCACACGCACGCCAGCGACGGCCACCACAGTCTGGAACAGATGGCCCAGGCCGCCATCGAGCGCGGTTATGAATACATCTCCATCAACGACCACAGTCAGCACGTTACCGTCGCCAACGGCCTCAACAAAAAACGCCTGCTCGAACAGATCAGGGCCATCGACAAACTCAATGATTCACTCAATGACATCGTGATACTCAAGGCCACCGAAGTTGACATCCTCGAAGACGGCTCGCTGGACCTGCCCGACGATGTCCTCAAGCAACTCGATTTAACCGTCTGCTCGGTGCATTACAAATTCAACCTGACAAGCAAACAACAGACCGACCGCATCATCAAAGCCATGAACAATCCCTACTTCAATATTCTCGGCCATCCCAGTGGCCGCCTGATTAATGAGCGCGAAGCCTACGCCATCGACCTCGAAAAAATCATGCAGGCGGCGCTGGATAACAGCTGCTTCCTCGAACTCAACGCCAGCCCCGACCGCCTGGATCTGACGGACGATGGCTGCAAAATGGCCAAAGAGATGGGCCTTAAGCTTGCCATCTCGACCGATGCCCACAATACCTCTGACCTGGATTTCATGCGCTTCGGCATCAATCAGGCACGCCGCGGCTGGCTGGAAGCCGATGACATCATCAACACCCGCTCACTCAAAGCCCTCAGGAAGCTTTTTCAGCGCAAATAATCAACTGCATAAAACACGTTAAATCCAGCTGCCCATGGCCGCACTCGGGCAAGCGTCACATCTCAAAAACTCACTGCTCACAGCGCAGCCACCGCCTAAAAATGCGATAATTGCTCACCTGAAATTCCTGTTATTTATTTTAATTAGATGTGGTTATCATGAAAGCCAATGAAATAAAACGAAGTACCGTGTTTAAAATCGACGGCAAGAACATCGTCGTCAAGAAAGTTTTCGTGCAGTCTCCCTCCTCGCGCAGCGGCAGTACTCTTTATAAAGTGAGCGGCCACGAAATAGGCAGCCAGCAGAAGTTCGAACGCAGCTTCAAGGGCGACGATGTGATTGAAAACATCGAAATGAATCGACGCGCCATCCAGCTGCTGTTTCGCGACGGCGAAGGCTGCACCTTCATGGACACCGAAAGTTACGAGCAATATGTACTCAGCGACGACAGCCTGGAAGAGGAGCTGCCGTTTTTATCGGAAGGACTCGAAGGGGTCAAAGCGCTAATCTCCGATGGACAGATACTCGGTATCGAACTGCCCTCCACCGTCATACTCGAAATCACCGAATGTGCCCCCAGCATGAAAGCCGCCTCCTCATCCGCGCGCACCAAACCCGCCACCCTCGTCACCGGCCTGGTAGTGCAGGTGCCCGAATATCTGGCGGTGGGTGAAACCATCAAAGTTAATACTGAAACCCGCGAATTTATGTCCAGGGCCTGAAACCATGACCGATCGCCACTTCCACCTGCGCCTCAACTGCAACTACGAAAGCAAAGACAACAACTTTACCGATCTGGCCGTAGAGATACACCTGGGCGGTGAATGGAAGCCGCTACACCTCAGCGTAAAATCCCCCGGCTTCCTGCTACTGGTATACGGCCTGTTCGCCTGCCAGCACCTGTACATGCGCACCAACAGCGCCGAACGTAACCTCATCCTCGAATCAGCCACCGGCGAACTTAAATTAACCGCCGATGAACTCTGGGCGATAAAACACGTAGCGATCGATTTCAACGTCAAACTAAAATCCGGCCGACCCACTGACGATGACATCGCCTACATCATCGACCGCATGGGTCATTGCCCGGTCTCCACCAACATCCCCGCCCACATCGACAGAAAATCCAGCGTGCATTTCGAAGCCGCCTACGCCATTCCAGAAACAACCGACACCGCCCCCTTCTGAAACCTGGACGATCCCGATTCATCCAGCGTCGAAACCGTTTCCCTTCATCCCGAATCTTCACCGGCCGATTATCAGGTCGCCATAAGAATCACCGACGAAGTCGTCGATCATAAACTGGAAAAGCACATACTACTTTCGTGGTGTTACAAAGACCGCGATTTCGAATCCTCTCAACACGTCAGTGAACATAACGGCAACAGGTAGAGAAAGGGTCAAGCTTCATAATCACTCCTTATTGCTTTCAGTACTCGTGCCAGTTTTCTATGGATTTAACATAAAACCTGCAACTGGTAGCTGTCCGCTTTGACCAGTATAGCCTTGTAGCGACATGAAAAAGCGGGACATCTGCATTCCTGAGCCGGTTGTATCGTTGCGTATACTGACCGTTGATGTGACGCATAGCGCGCCCGAGATTAAAAACCGGGGTCAGATCACAATACTTTCTAATATACTAAACATTACAAAAACTAAATGAGCCAAAGATTTTTACTGGTAATAGTTAGGTGAATTCAACTTCAAAGCGCACCAAATTTCAATAATCGTAGTACTTCACCTTTTCATACACTAGCTTGAAATGAAAATCGTTTTAACTTCATTCGATTTCTTTCAAGAAATATATTTTTTTGTTTACGGCCATTTTGCCAAATGGCTAGCTAATGATTTACTGCTTAAACCACCCTCACTTCGCCCCTCTCCGTCCCTGATGGAGAGGGGCTTATATTCACGTTAAAGGAGTCATCCATAAGTCGTTCGCTGTCAACAGGCCGAACAAAACAACTAATCATGGCACTATGAGCGCCCGCTGAACTGAGCAACTCGCTTCCAGTGTCAGGTAGACATCACGTGCCAGCTTCTCCTCTTCACGCATAAATTGCAGGCAGCTGATCTCGGCGGCACTTAGCTCGGTGCTGCTGGTATAAGTACTTGCGTTACGGCCTGCGGCCATGGCGGCACTACCAAACAGTACTGAGCCGATGAGTGTGGCAACAACTCATGGTTTGGTCTTCAAAATAACCTCTCGATAATATTAATGGACGCTTATGCAGCGTCGTGGATTTAGGCGAAGGGGCTATATGAAAGTTCAGCTTAAATTCAGGCAAAAGCCCCCCATAATTCATTTTTTATCAAAAAATACAGTGAGTTATCTATTGATTAAAAGAAGCCATGGGGCCGGAAAATATTAAAAGGGTCACCCTTAAGCCGACAGGATACTCTGCTATGCACGTGTTTCATTTTATCGATTGCTTCGTAAATCTCAGGCGTGTTTCTCACCAATTATCGCCGTAACTGGTAAATGGTCATATACGCAGACATCCTTTCTCCTAACACGCAGGCCCCCTGCCGGAACCGGCAGGGGGCTAGTAAGTAATGAGTTACTCTAACCGCAACATCAGACGTCGATGCGGGTAACTCGGATCGGTAAACCCTGACGCACAGCGGCGCCACTGATGGGCTCTAGCCAGGTGCCGTCTACACTGCGGGTGGGGTCCTTGAAGCCCAGGTCGTTGATATTGATGCCGGCGCGTAGCCACTCCAGATCGGGCTGGGACTCGCCGTCGATCACGTGGGGCGTTGCCCCCAAATCGCGGTGGCCGTAGCCGTGCTCGATGCCCAAAGCACCCTGCATCACGCCCTCGCCGACCAGCGCCAGGGCAATCACGCTGCCGCCAGGGCTCTCGATGCGGATGATGTCGCCGTGGAAGATGCCGAAGCGTTTGGCGTCCTTGCGGTGCATCATCACCGGATTGTAGGGCTTGATCATGCGCAGTCGCTCGAGGCCGATGGCGTAGGAGTTCATGAGGTTCGACTTGAACGAGAACGCCAGCAGCGGCCACTCCTCTTCGGTGAATACCTCACGCATGGCGCTGCCGTCGGCCAGCTTCGGCATGCTGTGGATGGGCACGCCGCTATTAAACTCGCCGTTATGGGTGTCAATGCTGACACCGACCTGCTCATTGTAGACGCACAGGGTGCGCTTCCAGGCACTGGTGAGGTTCTCGCCCTTGAAGTGGTCCTTGAAGTCCTCGAAGCGTCCGCCGCGGGCGTAGAGGTAGGCCACCGGGCCGTGCTCCTCTGGCTTC
>JAVVEE010000005.1:0-59440 GCA_032251315.1 Gammaproteobacteria bacterium | reverse complement strand
ATCGGGAACACTGCCGTCCAGATTCAAGCGGAGGATGGCACCTGCATGGTTGCTTAAATCCTGCGCATAGTCGCGTTCACCGCGATCGCCGATGCCGAAAAACAGATGGCCCTTATCATCAAAAGCAATGCGGCTGCCAAAATGCCGACTTGTGCCGCTGGTTGATTTTGTGACCAGCAATTCCTGCCATTCACTGAAGCCGGACTGCTCGTCATTGAGTCGGCCTCGCCCAAGCGTAGTTGCGCCTTTACCATCGATAGCTTTTACATAAGTGAAGTAGATCCAGCCTGTTTTTGGGAAGTCAGGTGACAGGATGACATCGAGCATGCCGCCCTGACCCGTCGCCAGAACCGACGGGGTGTTGCTGAGTTTTCTTTTTTTAGCATCGGTCAGATTAAACAGGTAGACCGAGCCATCGCGTTCTGTAATCAGCATTTTTTCTTTGGAAATAAAAGCCATGCTCCAGGGCACAGAAAAGTTATCGGCCACCTGTTCGACCCGCAGCTCAATGCCTTCGCTTTTGATGGTGAAGGGTTCCATGAAATCTGCATCGGCTACGGAGAAGAAGAGTAACTGGATAAACAGGGTTATGCCCAGCAGGCACAGAGGGTTTTTAAACTTCATTTGTGGTCTCCTTTTTGATGAATATCGGCTTCGACCCGGCTAAATGGATGCACGATTAATTCGAACACTATATTCTTACATGTGTTTTTTTCCAAATGTTTTATTAGGCCTATAATGGCCACAGATTCAGTCACCTTTTATTAAATTGATCAGGAGTAATATTTATGAAAATTACAGTCATTGCCCTTTCACTGTTATTGCCCGCAATCGCTTTCGCCCAGGAGATGCCGAGCCTGAATCAGGCTGATGTTGAGAATATGATGAAAAACCTGAAAGGCATGGAAAGCTGTATGCAGAATATTGATGAAAAAAAGCTGGATGAATTAAAACGCGGTGCAGAACAGGTGGAGTCGGAAGTTGATGATTTATGCCGAGCTGGAAAGCGTTCGCAGGCGCAGACTAAAGCAATCTCCTATGGAAAGGAAATGGAGAATGATCCAACCATGAAAGCCATGATGAAATGCATCGAGCCCATGAAAGGTATGATGAAATCGATACCCATGATGCCGTTCGATGAGGTGATAGAAAATTCTGATACTCATGTGTGTGATTAACTTACGAAGACTGCGTATGAATTAATGCATTTTAAATGGCTGTTGATTTCTGTTGATGTGCAACGCACTGACCGATGAATTTAATCTGGCATCTTTTTCATTACTTTAGATCTCTATTTGCCGTTTTATGGCTGGCAGTTAAAAAATTAACTGCCAGCCATCACTTCAGTTCGATATATGTTTCCCTCTTTGATACCCGCAAAATTTTATTGCTAATGCCATAATCATGTTTTTAAAACTGCGCGCTGTTCGCTCACCTGAATTGATAAATCGCAAAGACCTGACATTTTATTTATGGATAATGGCGATTAGAGAGTGGTTTGTGTAGTCGCACATTTTTCCTGCGCGAAAGTCATTAAATTATTGAGTGTCTCAATCATATAGCTTACAAAAATTTCAGAATTAATGTGGATCAACGGGAGATTGAACGATGAGTGAAACAGAAAATATCACTTTTGAAAGCGCCTCCTTTTTGGTTAGCGATGACATCAAAAGATATCGTCGCTGGTTTCTGGCATTAGGTCTCATTATGATCGCCCTGGGGACTGCGGCGATAATTTTTCCGTTCGCGGCAACTTCGCCAGATTTGTTTAGCGTGCCGTTGCCAGTGTTGTAGCATTAATGGCTATCGCCGGGATTTTAAAACCTGACGACAACTGCTGGCGAGTCGAATACGCTGATCGCGCTAGCTTTTTAATTGACGGTGCTGACTATTTCCATGCTTTCAGAGAGTCATTAAAAAAAGCCCGGTGCTCGATATTGATTATTGGCTGGGACATTAACAGCCGGTTCAGGCTGGAGCGTGAGCCGGTTAATGATGGTTTGCCGGTCGAATTTGGCAAGTTCCTGAACAGTCTGCTCGAGCGCAATGAACAGCTGCACATCCATGTTCTGGATTGGGACTATGACGTGATTTATGCGGCTGACAGGGAATGGCTGCCGCAATACAAGCTGGACTGGACCAGTCACCCTCGGTTGTACTTTCACATGGATAACCATCATCCCGTTGGGGCGTGTCATCACCAGAAAATTGTCGTGGTCGATGACCGGGTCGCTTTTGCGGGCGGACTGGATGTGACGCTGGGGCGCTGGGATACCCCCGAGCACCGACCCGATGACCTGCGCCGCTGTGATATCGACAACGTTGTTCCGCAGCCCTATCACGACGTGCAGATGGCCGTCAGCGGCGAGGTTGCCGTGGCGCTCGGAGGTCTGGCTCGCCGGCGCTGGCACAAAGCGACGGGGGAGCGGCTTGATCCCCCGGAGAATTGCTCTGACATTGACCCCTGGCCGGAGGATCTGGTTGCTGCCGTGGAAAACGTCATGATTGGAATTTCGCGCACCTATCCAGCCTACAAAGACCAGCCTGAGGTTCGTGAGGTTGAGCGAATTATTCTGGATTCCATTCGCGCCGCAGAGAAAATGATTTACATCGAGAACCAGTACTTCACCGCGCAGAAAGTGATCAATGCCCTGATCGAAAGGTTACAGGAAAATAACGGACCGGAGATCATCCTGATATTGCCCGAACACACCGACGGCTGGCTGTCGCAGCTCAGTATGGATGTGTTGCGTGAACGTTCACTCAAGCAGCTGCAACAGGCCGACCAGCAAAAGCGTTTGCGCACCTACTATCCAGACCGGCCCGGGCTGGGAAAGTACTGCATTAACGTACATTCCAAAGTCATCATCATTGACAATGAACTGGCCCGCATCGGCTCCTCCAATCTGAATAATCGCTCCATGGGCATCGATACCGAATGCGACCTTGTTCTGGAGGCTCGTGGTGAGGCGGCGGTTCTCACTGCCATCGGTGATTTTCGTAACCGTTTGCTGGCCGAGCATCTTGATGTTTCTGTCACCGAAGTGGCTCAGGCATTGGCGCAGGAGAAATCGCTCATCGCTGCCATTGAATCACTGCGTGGCAGAGGCCGGACTCTGAAGCTGTTCCAATTCAAGGTTTCAAAAGAGCTGGATGCCATCGTTCCGGATGCGCTTATCGCTGATCCCGAGCAGCCTTTTAATAGCGACCAGCTTGCCCGGCAGCTAGTCGATGATGAAGAGCAGTCACCAGTCAGACGCACATTAATTACACTGCTGTCCCTGCTTGTAATCGTGCTTTTGCTGGCCGCGGCCTGGCGTTGGACGCCGCTGGGTGAATGGCTGAACCTCAGGGGAATTTTCAGGAGTGCCGGTGAGCTGCGTGGCACCTGGCTGGCACCGGTTATTGTCGCCATGATTTACATTGTGGGCGGGCTGGTTGTCTTCCCGGTAACGGTAATGATTGTGGCCACCGGCCTGGCCTTTGGCGCCTTCTACGGATTTGCATACGCATTATTGGGTGCCGAGCTGAGCGCCATTGTCACCTATATGATTGGACAGTATCTGGGCCATGATACGATCCGCAATCTGTCGCAGCGCTGGGTCGGTCGGATCAGTCGGCGTCTGGCACGGCAGGGTTTGTTTGCCGTCATAACGCTACGTATTATTCCGGTTGCGCCTTTCAGCGTGATTAATCTGGTCGCGGGTGCTTCTCATATACGTTTACGTGATTTTGCACTGGGAACACTATTGGGCATGATTCCCGGAACGCTCGCGCTCACTGTTTTTTCTGATCAGGTGGTGAGCGCGATTCAGGCTCCCGATGTAACACAGTTCTCTATTTTACTGGTACTGGCGAGCGCCATTGTTATAGGTATCTGGGCATTAAGCCGCTGGCTACTGAGGCGCCAGAAGAAACAGCAGGGCAAGCCCCGGCAAGAGCGTGCATGATTTATGAAACATCCGGGTTATATGGATCCGCCTGAACTCAATCAGACCCTATGCTTATAACACTAGCCACATACAACATTCACGCCGGCATCGGCGTAGACGGCCATTTCGATCCGGATCGGATTGTGCGCGTATTACAGGAAATGGATGCCAGCGTGGTGGCCTTGCAGGAGGTCGAGCACCATAGCGTTGATGGTGTTGATTTGCTCGATTATCTGGCCGCCAAAGCCGGATTTGAAGCCATAGCGGGTTCCACCTTGCTGCGCCAGAGCCGTGACTATGGTAACGCCTTGCTGACCCGGCTCCCGGTGCTGGCGCTGAACCGGATCGACCTGAGCCTGTCGGGCCGCGAGCCGCGCGGAGCCATTGATGTCGTCCTTGACTGGAAGGGGCAACGACTACAGATGGTGGCGACTCATCTGGGGCTCATGCCCTGGGAACGACGCCGACAGGTTCAGCAGTTGCTGGAGGTGTTCGATACCCACTCTGCGGATGTTTCGCTACTGATGGGCGATCTCAATGAGTGGTTTCTGTGGGGGCGCGTTCTGCGCTGGTTGCACAGGCATTTTGAGTCGACGCCTCACTTTGCCACTTTTCCGTCGCGCTGGCCGCTGTTCGCGCTGGATCGGCTTTGGGTCAAACCGCGCACCATGCTGGATAGTATGGGCGTGCATAACACACCGCTGGCGCGCATCGCCTCCGATCATCTTCCTCTCAAAGTTACGCTGAAAACCGGTCGGCATTCGGGTCAGGGGTAATAAAAGAAATATTTCCAGGCAAGCTGAAAGCGGTTCTCCAGCGCCAGCAGAAGTGAAGGCTGGGGAATGGCCTCTTTCGGGTAAATGTCGGTTATCTCGATAAAGCAACGCCCGAATCCCGCTGATTTACGCCAGTTGTATTGCCAGGCCTCTGAAGTCTGTCGGCAGTGGCCGCAGTGCAGTCGATGGTCTTTTAAATGTTCGCGCCAGTTTTTGTCCGCTTTTTTACACTGTGGGCAATGCGGAGCGAAGCTGTGCGAACCGGTTAAGGCGGTGATGGTCGGGGTGAGGGTTAAGCGGATAAAGGTGAATTTGCCATCATCATTTTCATTGTTGAATTTGATGTTGGGTGAGCAGCCCATGAAGCTGATGTGCTCGAGAAAGTGTTCATTGACTGAAAAACTGTTTTCATCTTGGTGCAAAGGGTCTCCGGCAAGACCGGTTTCCTGCAAAAATTTACTTAATGCTGCCAGATTCTCTGGCACCCAGCTCGGTTCTACCGGGCACAGTACCAGCGAAGCATTGGTAGTAAAGGCGTTCACTATTTGTGATCTGAAGGCTCGTTATCGGTTTTTTCTTTTACCTTGTCATCGTCTTCCATAATGATGCGATGCGCGGGGCCTTCGAGGTCGTCGAACTGGTCGGATTTCACCGCCCATAAAAATATCCAGACAATGATCGCGACCAGTAGCAGCGCAAGGGGGATTAAAAGGTAAAGAGCTTCCATTGGTTTTATTGGCCTTTAATTATGATCGGGTTAGGCGCAGTGCATTTAATACGACTAATAAGGAGCTGGCGGACATGCCGATAGCGGCCATCCAGGGGTCAACATGGCCGGTGGCGGCGGCGGGAATCGCCAGCAGATTGTAACCGAAAGCCCAGCTCAGATTTTGCCGGATGATTTTCAGCGTGCGCCTTGAGATAAGATAACCCGCGTACAGGTGTTCGACGTGGTTGGATAGCAGGATTAAATCGGCGTGGGCGGCGGCAAGCTGGGTGCCACTGCCCATGGCAATGGAGACATCGGCACCGGCGAGCACCGGTGCGTCATTGATGCCGTCGCCGGTCATGGCGACAATGGCACCGCGCTGCTGCATGCTCTGCACCCGGGCTAGTTTGTCGGCAGGTTTCATGTTGGCATAGACATTGTCGATGCCAACCTGGCTGGCGATGCGCCGTGCGCTGGCTTCATTGTCGCCGGTCATCAGGGTGATAGTTTTGTTTTGCTGTTTGAGTTTTCTGATTAACGCCGACGCTTCTTCCCTGAGTTCATCGTCGAAGGCGAAGACGGCGACTATTTTTGTCTCGGTGGCCAGAGCCACCAGAGTCATTGCGCTGATCTGATGTTCTGCCAGCAGCGTCGATGAAATGCTCTGTGCGCAAATCTGGTGAATATAGTTAACGTTACCGAGATACCATTGCGTGCCTTCAATCACGCCGTGTACACCGGCTCCGGCTTTGTTGTCGAGCTGGCTGACTTTGATCGAGGGACGGACTTGAGTTGTTTCGCCGGCAGCCTGAATCAGACTTCTGGCCACCGGATGTTCGGAGCCGGCTTCCAGCGCGGCGGCGATGTGCAGATGGTGTTCGATGTCGTCGTCAGTCAGTGAAACGGCTTTCACCAGGCGGATGTTGCCCTGCGTCAGGGTGCCGGTTTTATCAAATACAAAATCGGTGGCCCTGCTCAGTGTTTCCAGCGCGGTCGCGCTGGTGGGCAGTAATCCCAGTTTGGCGAGCTGACCGCTGGCGGCGGTGAAGGCGGCCGGCGTGGCCAGTGACAGCGCGCAGGGGCAGGTGACCACCAGGGTGGCAACGGTGATGGCGACCCAGTGTGCAGGGTCGGTCTGATACCAGTAAACAGCAACCCCGCCGGCCAGTAATAAAATGATGGCGACGAATTTTGAGGCCAGTCGGTCGGCCATTTTGGCGATGGTGGGCTTTCTGTTCTGGGCCTCTTCAAGCAGACGCTGGATGGAGGCGAGCACGGTGTCATCGCCAATTTTGTCGATTTTGACCACCAGCGGGCTTTCGGTGTTGGTGCTGCCGCCGATCACGCTGTCGTTGACGGTTTTGATGACAGGCAGGCTTTCACCGGTGAGCAGCGATTCATTGATGCCTGAGGTGCCTTCTATGATGGTACCGTCTACCGGAATATGTTCGCCGGGCCTGACCAGCACGTAATCGCCGATGGCGAGTTCGGCCACGGAGAGGTTGAGCTGTTTCTGGTGATCGTAACCGCCGTCGCTATCGACGATGAGTTTGGTGGCTATCGCCGGTTGCAGATTAAGCAGGGCCTCGGTGGCTTCAGCGGTGCGTTTGCGCGCGCCGGATTCGAAATAGCGGGCGGAGAGCAGGAAGAAGGTAAACATGGCCACCGAATCGAAGTAGATTTCGCCGCTGCCCTGAAAGGTGTGGAGCACGCTGGCGGAAAAGGCGATGCCGATGCCGAGCGCGACCGGCACGTCCATGCCG
Organism: Gammaproteobacteria bacterium; assembly: GCA_032251315.1. Taxonomy (GTDB): domain Bacteria; phylum Pseudomonadota; class Gammaproteobacteria; order SZUA-229; family SZUA-229; genus LH-M37. Next base: position 52,260 of record JAVVEE010000005.1, on the reverse strand, counting down.
ACTCGTTTGTTTTTCAAATCGCGTAGCGCTGCGCTGAAAAAGGGACTGGAGGCGAACAGCAGCAGCGGTACGGTGACGCCCAGACTCACCCAGCGAAACAGCTGTCTAAATGGCTCTTCCATGCCCCACCACCCACCGGTGTACAGCGCCACGGCCAGAATCATGATCTGCATGCCCAGTACCGCTGCGATGCCGATACGACGCAGCTGCTGCTTTTTCTCTTTCTCGATCACCGCCTGCTGGCGGTCGGGGTTATAGGGGTGGGCGAGATAACCGATGCGGGTGATGGATTCGAGAATTTCGCTCAGGCTGATGCGATTATTATCCCAGCGCACCCGGGCGCGGTTGTTGGAATAGTTGATATTGGCGCTGATTACGCCGGGCAGGGCGTTCAGGTGCTGTTCGTTAAGCCAGATGCAGGCGGCGCAGACGATGCCTTCGAGGATGAGCGAGACCTCGCGCACCTGTTCATCGCCAGTGAGCTCGCTCTTCTCAGAAATAAACTGCTTCTGTACCTGCGGGTTGTCGTAGGCCTTGAGCTGTTGCAGAAATTCGGGCACGACTTCCCGGGCCTTCTGTGAGCGCATGGTTCTGAATTTGTAGAAATCTCCCATGCCACTGTTGATGATGGATTGCGCCACTGCTTGACAGCCATAGCAGCACATGGCTTCATTATTGCCATTGATATTAACCTGGATATCCAGTCCTTCTGGAACAGATAAACCACAATGAAAGCAAGGAGTTAAGGGTGGATTGTGTGTCATTGTGCAGTTTTTTTCATAAAATAAACATATTTTATGGCTTGAGGTTCTAAAACGGTGCAAAGGGTGTTCTAATTGTATAAGGAACATGTATTTTGCTGTTTATATTTAAATATGCAGTTTATATGAAGTGAGCAAATGCTACACGGCATGGATTTACGAAATCTGCTTGTTTAGTGTCAGGAATCAGTAAAAACATGAATGAAGTCAACAAACCCCAATTAGTCACCTTTGACCGGCTTAAAGTTTCCTGTGCTCAGTGTAATTTAAATGAGCTCTGTTTTCCTCACGGCATGAGTCCGGAGGAGATGAGTTCACTGGATGCGGTAGTCGAACAGCGCAAACCCCTGCAAAAAAATGATCACCTGTATCGTGAAGGCGATGCTTCGCACGCCATCTATGCCGTGCGCTCAGGCAGCGTGAAAACGCTGGTTGAAAGTCCCAATGGCGATGAACAGATCGTTGGCTTTCACTTGCCTGGTGAATTGCTGGGGCTGGATGGTTTCATGGAGGGCGGTCACACCTGCTCGGCGATTGCTCTGGAAACAACCAGTGTATGCGTCATGCCCATGCCTAAACTGGAGGATTTGTGCGGTGTACTTCCGGGTTTGCAGCATCAGATGAACCGTATTATGAGCAAGGTGGTGACGGAGGATCATTTGATGTTGCTGATGCTGGGCAAGATGAGTGCCGAGGAAAAAATTGCCACTTTCATGTTAAGTATTTCCCGCCGCATGGAAGAGCGCCACTGGAAGGCCACGGAGTTTGTATTAAGTATGCCGCGACAGGATATTGCGAATTATCTGGGCCTGGCCGTGGAGACCGTGAGTCGGTTATTTGCGCAGTACCAGGAAGCGAACATTATCAAGGTTGATCGGCGCCGTATCAGCATTCTTGATCTACCAAGACTGAAGGCCATAGTCGGTGAGAATGAAGGTGCTAAAAACAAACGTAAAGGCTAAATGACCTTTGAAAACCGCTGTTTAAGGCTATCTTTCGGTAAGTAGCGGTCGAATTGCATGCAGATGGTGCGTGCCAGCAGGCGACCGGAAGGAGTCACTTCAATATGGTGTTCGTTCATGGTAATCAGGCCATCTTTCGCCATAGCTTGAAATGCTGCCAGCGCTGAGGCGAAATACTTTTTAAATTCTATTCCCCATTTTTGTTCGATCTGTTTTATTTCCAGGCGGTTGTTGCACATAAGCTGATTGATGATTTCGCGCCGTAAAATATCATCGGCTTCCAATTCTATGCCCCGGAAAACGGGGATTTCATTGCGTTCAAGGCAGGCTTTATATTCTTCAATGGTTCTAACATTTTGGGAATAATTGTCACCGATGCTGCTGATGGCGGTAATGCCCATGGCAACAATGTCGCAGTCGGCGTGAGTGGAATAGCCCTGAAAATTCCGGTGCAGCCTGCCTTCCTGCTGGGCTTTGGTTAAATCATCGCTCTGTTTGGCAAAGTGATCCATGCCGATATAGGCGTAACCGGCGTGTTGCAAGGTGTCGATGGTGAGCTGGAGGATTTTTAACTTTTCGGCAGCGTCGGGCAGCTCGTCTTCGTTGATGCGCCGCTGAGGTTTGAACATGTGGGGTAGATGCGCATAATTATAGACAGCAATGCGGTCGGGGCTGGCTTCAATGGTCGCCTGCAGGGTCTTTTCAAAGCTCTGCACGGTCTGTTTGGGCAGGCCATACATTAAGTCTATGTTTATAGAGTGAAAATTATTCTTGCGCGCGGCGTCAATTACCCGGTTAATCTGTTGCTGCGAATGTACCCGGTTGACGGCCTGCTGTACCTCAGGGTCGAAGTCCTGTACGCCGAAGCTGATGCGATTGAAGCCAATTTTACGCAATTGTGCAATGCGTGCTTCATCGACGGTGCGAGGGTCAACTTCAATGCCGAATTCGCCGGAGTCGTTGTCAGGAATATTAAAATGCTGTTTTAGCGTATTAAAAATATCGCTGATAGTCGCGTCATCAAGAAATGTCGGCGTGCCGCCGCCCCAGTGAATCTGGGTGACGCTACGGTCTTTGTCGAACAATGCGCCTTGCAGGGCAATCTCTTTTTTCAGCAGATCAACATAAGCCGGTGCTTTGCCTTTGTCCTTGGTGACGATTTTGCTGCATCCGCAGTAATAACAGATGGTGTCACAAAAAGGGATGTGCAGATAAAGTGATAAAGGGGAGGGAATAGGGTCGTTGTTGCTGTTATCCACCCATTCCAGATAATCACTGTGTCCATAGTCAGTGCTGAACTGCACCGCTGTTGGATAAGAGGTGTAGCGAGGCCCTGAGCAATCGTAGCGACTGATTAAATCTTTGTCGAAGATGACTTGATTGTTCATATGTTTCTCTTTAATAAGTCGAAAAAATTATACATGGGTTGTTTTTATTAACCGTGACTTGTGTCAAATCCGGTTGATGATTCTTAAGGTTGTAGTGGCTTCTATTTTTTAACAATAGCCAAAACAATAAAAATTGATTCATGTCATGTTTAGATGCAAAAGGTTATTAGACTCAGTATTTTTGTTTTGAATTGACAATCAGGCTATGGTTTAATTCCCGTTGATCTATGGGCCTAAATAAATAGTGGTATTTATTATCGACGCACTGATGACTGTTGGCAATGGCAATTAATAATAAGGGCAATTAATAATAAGGACCACAATTTAGGGGTTTTGTTTCTGCTCCATTCGGTAGCTTAGTCGTTTTAGATCGTATAAAATTACGCGGCTTTAGACACATTTTAAAATAATAACGGTTCTCAGGAACGCTGAAGGATGCACCTATGAATGATGAAAGCATGACCTATAACTATACAGTCGTCAGGCAGTTTGCTGTGATGACAGTTATTTGGGGTATTGTGGGTATGACTGTTGGCGTATTAATCGCGTCTCAGATGGCCTGGCCCGCAATGAATTTTGATACCCCGTGGCTGACCTTTGGTCGTCTGCGGCCTCTACATACCAATGCAGTTGTATTTGCTTTTGGTGGTTCGGCTCTGTTTGCAACCTCCTATTACGTAGTGCAGCGAACCTGTCATGTGCGATTATTTGCACCCAAGCTGGCCGCATTTACCTTCTGGGGCTGGATGGCGGTTATCTTGTTAGCCGCTATTACACTGCCACTGGGTATTACTTCCTCGAAAGAGTATGCCGAGCTGGAATGGCCGATAGATATTCTCATTACCATTGTCTGGGTCAGTTACGCAGTTGTGTTTTTTGGCACCATCGCCAAGCGTAAGGTCAAGCATATTTATGTGGCGAACTGGTTTTTTGGTGCGTTTATTCTCACCGTGGCCTTGTTGCATATTGTGAACAGTGCATCAGTACCGGTTACCTTTTTTAAATCCTACTCTGCCTATGCTGGTGTGCAGGATGCCATGATCCAGTGGTGGTATGGACATAACGCAGTTGGATTTTTTCTGACAGCGGGCTTTCTGGGTATCATGTATTACTTCCTGCCCAAGCAGGCTGAGCGTCCGGTTTACTCCTATCGTTTATCAGTAGTGCATTTCTGGGCTTTATCGTTCACCTATATCTGGGCGGGTCCTCATCATCTGCACTACACAGCACTGCCTGACTGGACGCAATCTCTGGGCATGGTGTTCTCCCTGATTCTGTTGGCGCCTTCATGGGGCGGCATGATTAACGGCATGATGACCCTGTCCGGTGCCTGGCACAAACTACGTACCGATCCCATCCTTAAGTTTATGATTGTTTCGGTTTCGTTCTACGGCATGTCGACGTTCGAAGGCCCGATGATGGCGATCAAGACCGTCAATGCGCTGTCACACTACACTGACTGGACTGTTGGTCATGTACATTCAGGTGCTTTAGGCTGGGTCGCATTTATCAGTATTGGTGCAATTTACTTTTTGATTCCACGTCTATTCGGCACTGAAATGTACAGTAAGAAACTGATGGAAACACATTTCTGGATCGCGACTATCGGTATCGTGCTGTACATTACTTCGATGTGGACATCGGGCATTATGCAAGGCCTGATGTGGCGTGCAGTTAATGACGACGGCACCTTAACCTACAGCTTTGTAGAAAGTGTGCAGGCAATGCATCCCTTCTATATTGTTCGGTTCCTCGGTGGCGTATTGTTCCTGACCGGTATGCTGATCATGGCCTACAACGTATTTAAAACCATTGCCAGACGCCAGCCGGTGGTAGCGACCATTCCTGCACCCACTGCAGCGCACTAGGAGAAGCAGATATGTCATTACAGGATAAAGTAGAAACCAAAGTGGGCGTGCTGATTGTGCTGTCACTCGTTGTGGTTCTATGGGGCGGACTCGCTCAGATTGTTCCACTGTTCTTTCAGAAATCAACAACTGAGCCGATTGAAGGATTAAAACCTTATACCGCATTACAGTTGTCGGGTCGTGATATCTATATTCGTGAAGGCTGCGTAGGTTGCCATTCTCAGATGATTCGACCCTTCCGTGCCGAAACTGAGCGTTATGGTCATTATTCGGTTGCCAGTGAATTTGTTTACGATCGTCCATTCCTCTGGGGTTCAAAACGTACCGGCCCGGATTTGCATCGCGTCGGTGATCGCTATTCCGATGAATGGCATCGTGCTCATTTGATCAATCCACGCGACCTGGTGCCTGAGTCTATTATGCCTAGCTATCACTGGCTGGATGAAAATAAACTGAATGATGATTCCATTCAGGCCAAGATGAGGACGTTGATTTCGTTAGGTGTGCCCTATACCGAAGATGATGTGGCAAATGCCACTACGGCTATCAAAGATAAGACAGAAATGGATGCCGTGATTGCCTATCTACAATCTCTGGGTACCCAGTTAAAAGTGCGTCGATGAGTACTACAGTACAAATAATCTGGACCGTTGTTGCCTTTGTCATATTTGTTGGCATTGTTATATGGGCGTGGAGCAGCGGTCGCAAAGATGACTTCGAGAAAGCGGCACGTATGGCCATGGATGACGATAAACCCATTAGTGATAATGAACCAAGTGACGATCAACCCATTAGTAATAATGATAAAAATAAGGAGTAAACATGTCTGACTTTAATAGCGAATTCTGGAGCTGGTTTATCAGCGCTATAGTCGTAGGTGGCATTGTCTGGATGCTTTATCTGCTTCAGATAAACAACAAAGTTGAGCTGCCCGCAGATGGCAAGGCGAAACCCACGGGGCATATCTGGGATGAAGATCTCCAGGAGTTAAATAATCCCTTACCTCGTTGGTGGCTGTATATGTTTTATATCACCATCGTATTCGGGGTGGTATATCTAATCCTGTACCCGGGGATGGGTACCTTTAAAGGCGTGCTGGGCTGGACTCAGATTTCAGAATATGAAACCGCAGTGGCTAAAGCGGATGCTGAGTATGGGCCTCTCTATGAGAAGTACCTGAATGAAGATCTGGCAGTATTGGCCGCTGATGATGATGCCATGCAGACAGGCGAACGTTTATACGTCAATTATTGCTCAGCGTGTCATGGTTCTGACGCACGCGGTGCGAAAGGCTTCCCCAATTTGCGTGACCATGACTGGCTGTATGGTGGCGAACCGGAGACCATAAAGACGACTATCCTGCTCGGCAGAACCGGTGCGATGCCTTCCTGGGAAGGTGCTCTGGGTGGTGAAGAGGGCGTTGCACAGGTTGCTGAATATGTTGAGCAACTCACTGGACGTGAGATAGATGCCGAGCTGGCGGCTGCGGGTAAGGCTAAATATGACATGTTCTGTGTAGGCTGCCATATGCCGGAGGGTACGGGTAATCAGGCAGTGGGTGCGCCTAACTTGACTGATAATATCTGGTTATACGGTGGGTCGAACAAGGCTATTAAGCAATCGATTGCCAAAGGCCGTACTGGTCGAATGCCGGCACATGCTGATTTCCTCGGCGAAGCAAAAGTACACATTCTAGCGGCTTACATATACAGCCTGTCACAGGAAAGCAAATAGTGGAATGTGTATAAACTCTACTAGCCAAAAAATCAGGTTCGTGTAATATCTGACCATGACAAATGTAAATGTAACACAAAGAATCGTCTCAATACTGTGGCCATCTTTTATCACGGCCGGTATTGCGACGATTATCTTTTTCACTGCTTTTGATCCTGGTATTATTTTTATCGATTACGATATCAGTCGTTTAGGTGCTTACACCGTAGGCTTCTTCATTTTCTGGCTGTTTGGCGTACTCAACTGCATGGCCACCTGCTTCTTTTTGAAGCCGTGCAAACCTCCAAAAAAACCTGATACTGAATCACGTCTTTAATTAGATAGTATCAAAAACGGTTAAACTATATCTGCTCCCGTGTATAATAGAATCTGTTAATGTTCTAATGTTTTTTGGTAATCAATGACCGAATCCTCTAAAAAAGACCCTGTATCTAAAGCAGCTCAAACGAATCGAGCTACTTCCTCCGAAACTGAAGTAGAGCAGTCTTTATACGCCAAGCGAGAGAAAATCTACCCGCGTGAAGTGCATGGCCTGTTTGCCGCGCTGCGAGTGCTGGGTGTTTTTGTATTGCTGGGTTTGTACTATGTTTTGCCGTGGCTGGAGTGGGAAGGTACTCAAATTGTCCTTTTTGATCTGCCCGAGCGAAAATTTCATATCTTTGGCACCGTCTTCTGGCCACAGGATTTCTTTTATCTGGCGCTGCTGCTGATTATCGCCGCCTTATCCCTGTTTTTCTTCACCGCTCTGGCCGGGCGCTTGTGGTGCGGCTTTGCCTGCCCGCAGACCGTCTGGACAGAAGTTTTTCTGTGGATTGAAAGAAAAATCGAGGGCGATCGCCCTCAGCAAATGAAGCTGGACAAGGCGCCTCTTACGGCCAGAAAGTTCAGAATCAAGGCTACCAAGCACGCCATCTGGATTATTTTTTCTTTATATACAGGCCTGACTTTTGTCGGGTATTTCTCGCCGATGAGGGAGCTGGCTGTCAACGCGATTAATCTTAATCTCGGTCCCTGGGAATGGTTCTGGATTGTCTTCTATGGCGCCGCTACCTATGGTAATGCCGGCTGGTTGCGTGAACAGGTCTGCATTTATATGTGCCCCTATGCGCGTTTCCAGAGCGCCATGATCGACAACGATACGCTGATTATTTCTTTCGATACCAATCGCGGCGAACCGCGCGGTAAACGTAAGAAAGGCATTGATTATAAAGCAGAGGGGCTGGGCGACTGTATCGACTGCACCATCTGTGTACAGGTCTGTCCTACAGGCATAGATATTCGTGAGGGCTTGCAATATGAGTGCATCGGTTGTGCGGCCTGCATTGATGCCTGTGACGATGTGATGGAAAAGATGGATTATCCGAAGGGCCTGATTCGCTACACCACTGAAAATATATTGAAAGGCTCTACCGCCCATTTTCTGCGGCCTCGAATTATTGTCTATGGCCTTATCCTGCTGGCTATCATCGTCAGTACTTTCTATGCAATCTCCCAGCGAGAACCTTTGGCGCTGGATGTAATTCGAGATCGGAATACGCTGTATCGTGAGACCAATGAAGGCCTGGTGGAGAATGTATATATCGTAAAAGTAATGAATAAGGAGACTAAACGCCGCCGCTATTATTTATCAGCTACGGGCATCAAAGGTATGAAGATCGATATGGACCGTCCTTTTATCGAAGTTGATGCCAGCAGTGTGGTAGAGATTCCAATCAGGGCAAAAGTTGATCCGGAGAACCTGGATAAGCGAAGTAGTACCATTCAATTCATCATACGTGCGGAACACAGAGACGATCTGGTCATCAGTGAAGAAGCGCGTTTTATAGGGCCTTTGTAAATGAATATCAGTAATGCAGACGAATTTCCCTGGTACCGATATCCGATGGTGTGGATGATGCTGGTGATCCCGTTCTCGGCAGTAGTAATGGGCGTAATTATGATCTGGCTTGCGATCATTACCGACGACGGCCTGGTCAAAGATGATTATTACAAGCAGGGTAAAGCGATTAATCTTGATTTGCGTCGTGACATTCAGGCACAGGAAATGAATATTACCGCCGCTCTGGAAATGAATAAATCAGAGGGACTGACTCGGGTTTATCTGGCATTAAATAAGGCTGAGCTGGAAAGCTATCCTGATACGCTGCAACTAAAGCTGCTATACGCCACAAAAGCGGGTAACGATGTGCTGCTGGAACTCAACCATGGACAGCGAGATCAATATATCGGCATCATCAAGCAGCCGCTAATTCCGGGTAAATGGTACCTTGAACTCAGCGACGGTGACTGGCGATTAAATGGCAATCTGAACATTGCAGATCAGGTTGAGCTTTTACTTACTCCCTAGAATCTTGTTCTGTGAATTAATATAAGTAAAAAACTTATATCCGCGGTGGATAGAACCTTTTGCTTCGCGAAAAAAGCAATTAGAAAGAAGATGTCGGGGTTGCATTAACAAGATTTGGTTTTGCCTTTATCCGCGTTTATCTGTGCTCATCTGCGCACTAGATGTTTTTTTATCTTTTTCACGCATGAACGTCCCCCGCCTGACGTACTTTTGTTCACGCTGAGGCGGGGAGAAGCCTTAATGCCTGAAGTGACGCATACCCGTTAGCATCATGATCATATTGTGTTCGTCGGCGGCGGCAATGACTTCGTCGTCTCGCATAGAGCCACCCGGCTGAATGACGGCGACGATGCCGGCTTCATGGGCGGCGTCGATGCCGTCACGGAAAGGGAAGAAGGCATCGGAGGCCATTACCGAACCCTGGACATTCAGGCCGGCGTGCTCAGCTTTTATACCTGCAATACGCGCACTGTTGATGCGACTCATCTGGCCCGCGCCGACACCGATGGTCATATTGTCTTTGCCGTAAACGATGGCATTGGACTTAACGAATTTGGCCACACGCCAGGCGAACAGCATGTCGGTGATGTCGCTCTCGGACGGTTTGCGTTTGCTGACAATGTCCATGGTGTTATACAGTTCCAGATCAGCATCCTGAACCAGCAATCCGCCGTTGACGCGTTTGTAATCCAGACGGGCTATTACGTTTTCCATGTCCCATTCGCCGCATTCCAGCAGACGTACATTCTTCTTCTCGGCTACTGCCTCTTTGGCCGCCTGGCTGATGCTGGGGGCAATGATGACTTCCACAAACTGACGTTCAACGATAGCTTTTGCGGTTTCGCCATCAAGCTCACGGTTAAATGCGATGATGCCACCAAAGGCTGATTCGGGGTCGGTAAGGTAAGCGCGGTTATAGGCTTCCAGTATGGTTTTATTAACCGCTACGCCGCAGGGGTTGGCGTGCTTAACAATGACACAGGCCGGATCTTTGAACTGCTTGACACACTCCAGTGCAGCATCAGTGTCACCGATGTTATTGAAAGAAAGCTCTTTACCCTGCACTTGTTTGGCGGTGGCGATGCAGGCTTCGGTGGACGCGGGATCGATGTAGAAAGCCGCCTGCTGATGCGGGTTCTCACCATAACGCATCTCCTGAGCCTTGTTGAACTGAAGGTTGATGGTACGCGGAAAATTATCCTTGCTGCCATCGGCTTTGATACGGCCCAGATAGTTGGCGATCATGCCGTCATATTTAGCGGTATGCTCGAAAGCCTTGACCGCCAGGTCGAAGCGGGTAGCCTCGGAGATAATGCCGTCGCTGGCTTCCATTTCCTCAAGAACGCGTCCGTAGTCAACAGGTTCGACGATGATGCTGACGAAAGCATAATTTTTGGCGGTAGCGCGAACCATGGCCGGGCCACCGATGTCGATATTCTCGATGGCGTCATCCAGTGCGCAGTTTTCTTTGGCGACGGTTGCTTCAAACGGATATAAATTAACCACCACCAGGTCGATGGGGCTGATGTCATTGGCTTTCATCACGTCATCATCAATGCCGCGGCGGCCCAGAATGCCGCCGTGAATTTTAGGGTGCAACGTTTTTACCCTGCCATCCATGATTTCGGGAAAGCCGGTGTGCTGAGAGACTTCCTTAACTGGTATAAAGGCATCGACCAGTAATTTAGCAGTACCCCCGGTGGATAGAATTTCGATGCCACGCTGGTGCAGGCTTTTGGCAAAATCGACAATGCCGGTCTTGTCGGAAACACTCAGGAGGGCGCGTCGAACCGGACGCTGGCTTAATTCGGTCATTTTCAGTCTCGTCTGCGAGGGTTAATAAGGGCGGCAATTATACCGGAGAACGCAGGCCGGGTGCAGAAGCAAGCTAAAAGACGTCAATCATGTTGAAGTGACTAAGAGTATTTTATGCTGTTTACGGACGGTCTTTTGAGTGGCGTTAATCTGTGATGTAATTGACTTCAGCTTTTGCGGAGCCGACATGGATTGACGGAAAGTCAAAGCCGTGCGTGAACCATCAGCCCAGTTGATAGAGGCGCAGCTTTTTGCGCAGGGTGCCTCGATTCAGCCCCAGACATTCAGCAGCGCGTGACTGATTGCCGCCGGTGTGTTCCAGTACCGCCTCCAGCAAGGGCTGTTCAATCTGGCGCAGTACCATGTTGTACATGTCGCAGGGTTCGGTATCTTCGAGTTCCTGCAGGTAGCGCTGAATAGAAGTTTTTACCGCATCGTAAATCGGTGAAGCCTGATGAGGTTCAGGCAGCTCTTCGTCGAGGTTTGTTCTTTTATCCAGACGCTCATCGATGGAATAGATATTTTGCGCGCTCATGGAGCCGGTGTTCTCCCTTGGGTGGTGAAAAAACGTAGAGTTTTTTCAAGCTGAATCGCGGTGGATTCTATTTTATTTATACTTTTTCTAAATGACTCAACTTCGGTGGCGAGATCCGGGGTCGTTTCAGGCGGCTGATTAAAATGATGTTTACAGTACCAGTTAATATGTTTACGAGCAATTCGTACACCCATGGTTTCGCCATAAAAATCATACAGGCTTTTGAGGTGTTTGTTCAATAGGAAATTGACTTCTTTTGCGTCTGGAGCCGGTAAATTTTTTCCATGTTCCAGATAATAAAGAATCTCCCGAAAAATCCAGGGCCTTCCCTGAGCGCCACGTCCAATCATAAGGGCATCAACACCGGTCTGCCTGAGTACTTCGGCGGCTTTTTCAGGGGAGTCGATGTCGCCGTTGGCAATTACCGGAATACTGATGCGTGATTTTACTTCGGCCATGGTTTCGTATTCCGCCTCGCCCCTGAAGGCGCAGGCGCGGGTGCGGCCATGGATGGTCAATGCTTGAATGCCCTCGGCCTCGGCGATTTTGGCGATGCTGACGGCATTGCGGTTATCGAGGTCCCAGCCGGTGCGTATTTTCAGCGTTACCGGCGCATCCACGGCATTGACCACCTGGCGCAAAATCTCGGCAACCCGGTTTTCATTTTTAAGCAGGGCTGATCCGGCCATCACATTGCATACTTTTTTAGCCGGGCAGCCCATATTGATATCGATAATCTGCGCGCCATTTTCAACATTGAACTGCGCGGCTTCCGCCATCTGCACAGGGTCGGTACCGGCGATCTGAACGCTACAGGGTGCGCCTTCGCCGGTATGGTCGAGTCTGAGCCGGGTTTTGCGGGAGTGCCACAGTTGTTTGTTGGAGGTGACCATCTCGGAAACCGCCAACGCTGCCCCCATCTCGCGACAGAGCGTACGAAAAGGCAGGTCGGTAATACCCGCCATGGGTGCCAGCAGTAGAGGGTTTTTAAGTTTATAGGGGCCGATGTTCATAAGGTGCAGGATTTTGCCAGAAGGGCCGCTTTTTAGGAATTAAAAGCCGACAGATGATGCCGGGTTGTGAAGCTTACAGGAAGCTGAACTCGTAGGTCATGGCATCGTTGCCGGGATCCTGTATTTCCATGTTGAAGTCTACAGGCATTCCCGGCGGCATAAGCTTCAGGCTGTCGAGCTTGATTTGCATGTAGTGTTCGGGAGTGAAAATGCGCGAAGCGATGACTTCGCCGCGCACATCAGAAAAGTCGACCAGCATATCCGGATAAGGCTGTTCGAAGTGGGCATGATTGACCAGCGTGCCCGAGATCATCAGCGCATTTTTGACATTGGGGTGGCTGTATATGTTACGCGTGGTCATTTCGACTTTAGCCGGCTCACGTAAGTTCATGGTGTCGCAGTTGGCCACTGCGCAGAACTGCGTGACCAGCGGGCGCAGCTGGGGATCACTGATTAACTCGTTGCGGTTGAACCAGATATATTCGGCGAACAGGGTGGCGGTAAACGCCAGAATGGCCAGGCTCCAGGCAATGTCACGCCAGAGCGAAGTGGTATTGTGCAGCTCAGGAATACGGTACTCATCGGGGATGAGCTTGCTCTGCACCCCGTCAAACAGATCAGTCTCTTCAGTTTCGTTGTCAGAAACACTGGTGGGGGTGACTTCTGTTTTCTCGGTCGGCTCCGGGGTGCTCTTAGAGCTCGCTGTCGATAAAGCGGTGGGCGTCTCGGTCCCGGCCTGGATGTCGTCCGGGTTACTGACAGGCGTTACTGCCACGGTATCTGGCTCGATAGCCTCCAGCGCTGATATTTCAACGCTGAGGGCGGGTGAGTGCGTTTCCGTCTGTGGCGAAGCTTCAGAAAACAGGTCAGCCTGAGCGCTATCGACCACAGCGGCGGTGATTTCCTTTGCCGGCTCTGCTGCTGTCGGGCTGGTCGGCGCTGAGTCGCCGGGTGGTTCAGGGTGTTTTTCGGAATCCGGGAGGGCAGTGGTTGGGTGCGCCGCCGGTTCGGTGGGGTTGCTGTCACCGGCGGCGACAGTGTTTTGGGTATTGGTCTTGTCCGCTATTGCGCTGTCGACAGAGGAATCTTTCTCAGCTTCTGCCGTAGGCTTTTCCAGGGCATTAAAAACCTCCTTGCATATACCGCAGCGCACATAACCGTCGGCAAGACTCAGCTGTTCATCTAAAACTTTGAAAACGGTCTGGCAATATGGGCATATGGTTTGCATGGTGATATATGATGCAGGGAATTAACCCGGTCTGCAACCGTGTAATAGCACCCAGTCTTCCATGAAAGTGGGCGCATCCATCTTGAAGAAGGGCGCGTAGGCATTGATCACGCTGTCAGCCTGTTCGGCCAGTATCCCGGAAAGCACAATGTTGCCGCCAGCGCGGGTGTGCCGGGCCAGCATGGGCGCAAGCTCAACCAGTGGCCCGCTTAAAATGTTGGCGACGACGATGTCATATTGCTGCTGAGAACGCTCGGCGGAAAATTGCTCGGTACTGAACAAATCCAGGCGTTCTTCCACCTGATTGGCTTTGGCGTTTGCCAGGCTGGCTTCCAGCGCCTGCGGATCGATATCCACACCATCAGCATGTTCCAGTCCCAGTAATAATGCCGCGATGGCCAGAATGCCGGAACCGCAGCCGAAGTCGAGCAGGCTTTGTTGTTGCTGGATATGCTGGTCGAGCCAGCTCAGGCACAGCGAGGTGGTGGGGTGGGTGCCGGTGCCAAAAGCCAGCCCCGGGTCGAGCCTGAGATTAGTGGCGTCGGGTTCAGGTGGGTCGATATGCCAGGGGCATATCCATAAGCGTTCGCCGAACTGCATGGCGTGGTAGTCGTCCATCCAGCTGCGGGTCCAGTTCTGGTCTTCCAGTAATTCACTGGTAATGCGGTAGTCACTGTGCTGAAGTGCGGTTTCGATATTCGCCAGAAGTCGTGGTCGATCTTCTGTATTATCGAACATGCCGGTGGCGATAATATTTTGCCAGATAGGCGTTTCCCCGGGCGCAGGTTCAAGAATGGGCTCGTCTGCTGCATCGTTGAGCGTTATCGAGCAGGCACCATTCTGTAGCAGCACAGCTTCCACCTGCTCGGCATGATTTTGGGTGGTATGTACGGAAATCTGCAACCAGGGCATGAAAGTGTATCTCAGAAAATAAGGTGGATGTTAGCTTATGTCAGTTGTGGGTTTATTGCTAATTTAAGCGGTCTTTTTCCAGCTATAAACCTGTATTTATTATGGTATATTCTTAAGCATATGAATTGGAGATGAAGTCGATTCAGGGTGATGATATGAATAGCGAAATGTTTGAAAAAGGCTTGAAAGCATTGGAAGATGGGGATTATAAGGCAGCCGCGCGTGATTTTGAAGCGGTACTGAAGGATCTGGATGAGCACGATGCGCATTACAATAAGGTGGCTTCGTATGTGGGTTTGGCGCAGGTGTTAATTTCGAACCGCAATGGCCTGCTGATCTGTCGTGATGCGGCGGGCAGTGAAGTGCTGGATGGTATCGTGTTCCTGAATCTGGCCTGCGCTGAATGGTATTGCAATAATCGTAAACGTGCCATTGATGCTATACACCGTGGCTGTAAAATTGAACCTGACAATGAGCGCCTGCAACGGGCGGCGGCTTTACTGGACAGTCGAAAACGAAGTGTTTTTCAGTTTTTGCCACGACAGCATTCATTAAATAAGGCGTTTGGTCGCCTATTTAGACGTTCCGATGGTGACGTTGATGTGCATACCCTGTTATATTAGCGTCGGGAGTTGGCCAAGGCAGTCGCGCTGCTCATATCATTGATATGCGCATCGAGGAAAGTCCGGGCTCCGCAGGACAGAGTGCCAGGTAACGCCTGGGGGGCGCAAGCCTACGGAAAGTGCCACAGAAAATATACCGCCGGTTGAGCTTCGGCTTAACCGGTAAGGGTGAAATGGTGCGGTAAGAGCGCACCGCATGTCTGGCAACAGGCATGGCAGGGTAAACCCCACTCGGAGCAAGACCAAATAGGGGAACATAATGCGTGGTCCGCGCTGTTCCCGGGTAGGTTGCTTGAGGTATGCGGTGACGCATGCCCTAGATGAATGACTGCCCCGGCTCTTTGAGCTACGACAGAACCCGGCTTATCGGCCAACTCCCCCTTATTTTTTATCCCTTGAAATTTCCTCAAGGGCTCTCTTTCGAGCCATACTTAAAGTAAAATATTAGCTTTGATCGCCAAGCTGATGATTTGATAGCGCCTGTTTTTTTGTCCGAGAATGAACATTCCAAATTTTAGCTAACCTCCTGTCGCATAAGGTATTTTTTGTTATTTTGAAGCCCTGAAAATGCTTGACATGACCCTTGTTTCCTTCCTATAGTGTCGCTATGTGGGGAAATGTGGGGAAAAGTGGGTAAGCATCGATGAGCTTTCGGGGAATTAACAATCTTGCGCTGGATACGAAGGGCCGCATGGCGATGCCTTCGCGTTATCGCGAGCGCCTGCTTGAGATTTGTGGTGGCCGCCTGGTGGTTACCGTCGACCCCGATGCCTGCCTGCTGGTTTATCCCCTGCCCGAATGGGAAGTCATCGAAAACAAGCTGGTCAATCTACCCAGTCTGAATAGACGGGTGAAATCAATGCAGCGTCTCTTGATTGGTCATGCCACCGAATGTGAAATGGATGGCCAGGGCCGCATCCTGTTACCGACGCTGTTGCGTGAATATGCCGGCCTGGACAAGAAAATTGTCATTATCGGTCAGGGGAAAAAATTTGAGATCTGGGATGAAGGTGCCTGGAATGATAGTCAGGGGGCTCTGCTGGACAGTGTGCAGGACGATGAGGGTGAGCTGCCGGCTGCGCTGCAAGAGCTGTCACTTTAATGGAGCACGATTTTAATCATCAGCCGGTGCTCCTCAACGAAGCACTGGAGGCGCTGAATATCAAACCCGCCGGCATTTATGTTGATGCCACCTTTGGACGCGGTGGACACGCCAGTGCCATATTGAAGAGATTGGGTCGAGAGGGACGTTTGATCGCTTTCGATCAGGATCCACAGGCCATCGCCTACGGGCGCGAACAGTTTGCGAGTGATCCGCGTATTGAATTTGAGCATTGCAACTTCAGTGAAATGGGGGCTGTCATTATAGAACGTGGCCTGGATAAGTGTATCGATGGCGTGTTGATGGACCTGGGAGTGTCATCACCGCAGCTGGACGACGCGGAACGCGGCTTCAGCTTTCTCAGGTCGGGGCCACTGGATATGCGCATGAATACCGAGCAGGGCGAGTCTGCAATGGAATGGCTGGCCAGAGTCGAGGCGCGCGATTTGATTCTGGTGTTAAAACGTTACGGCGAGGAGAAGTTCGCCAAACGCATTGCCACCGCCATCATAGAGACCAGGGCTGAGCACGCCATTGAGGACACCGCGACGCTGGCGAGCATTATTTCAGACGCAATTCCTGTGAAGGAGAAACACAAACATCCGGCAACGCGAAGTTTTCAGGCGATTCGGATGTTTATCAATCAGGAGCTGCCGTCGATTGAAAGCGGTTTGCAGGCGGCCGCCTCAATGCTGGTCATCGGCGGCCGGCTGGCGGTCATCAGTTTTCACTCACTGGAAGATCGCATGGTGAAGCGCTATATGCGTGATATATCCAGTCGCCCGAAATTTCCGCCGGGGCTACCCATTATGGAAAAAGATGAAGTGCCGCCCTACCGACTGGTCGGCAAATCAGGCGTGGCGAGTGCCGGGGAGCTGTCACAAAACCCGAGAGCAAGAAGTGCGCGTCTGCGCGTGCTGGAGCGTCTGCGATGAGCGCACCGCAACGACTGTTTCTGGCCATGGCGCTGGTGTTTTTGATGGTGCTGAGTTCGGCGATTACGCTGGTCTACAGCAAGCATCAAAGTCGAAAATTATTTGTTGAGTTGCAGGAACTGAAGCATCAGGTGAATGAATTAAATACAGAGTGGGGACAGTTGCAGCTGGAGCAGAGCACCTGGTCAGGTCACGGTCGCATCGAACAGGTGGCGCGTGAACGTTTGTCTATGGTAATGCCGAATGCAGAGGAAGTTGTTTTTATCAAGCCATGATACTCGATAGCATGAAAGTTGTAGGAAAACCCCTGATGCCCTGGCGTCGGGTTTCATTGCTATTGGTTTTTTTAATGGCGGTGATCGTGCTGCTGGCGCGTGCCCTGGATATGCAGATATTGCACAGTGAATTCTTTCAACGTCAGGGCGATGCCCGGCAGTTACGCGTGGTCTCCATTCCTGCGCACCGGGGACAAATTGTCGACAGAAATGGCGAGCCTTTTGCGGTGAGCACCCCGGTAAACAGTATCTGGCTGAATCCCGGGGAGATGACAGCGTCGATGCATCGCGTGCCCGAACTGGCAAAAGTTTTATCGATGGACGCACCGAGCCTGAAGAAAAAAATTCTGGCTCAGCAGGGACGTGAGTTTATGTATTTGAAGCGCCGGGTCTCGCCGGAGTTAGCGGAAAAAGTGATGAGTCTGGGCATCCCCGGCATCGCCTTGCAGGATGAGTACCGTCGTTATTATCCCACCGGTGAAGTGGCAGCGCACGTGATTGGATTTTCCAATGTCGATGACAACGGTCAGGAAGGCATTGAGCTGGCGTTCAATGACTGGCTGAAAGGTGAGCCGGGCAGTAAAAGAGTGATTCGTGATCGTCTGGGTCGGGCGTTTGACGACGTCGAGCACCTGCGTTCGGTGGAGCCGGGCAAGCCGGTGGTGCTGAGTCTTGATCGGCGCTTGCAGTACCTGACCTACCGGACGCTGAAGGCCGCAGTGATTAAACACAATGCCATTGCCGGTTCAGCGGTGGTGCTGGATGCGAAAACCGGTGAAGTGCTGGCGATGGTGAGCCAGCCCTCTTTTAATGTGAATGATCGTAGCCAACTGAGACCCGAGGCAACACGAAATCGTTCGGTGACGGATGTGTTCGAACCGGGTTCAACCATGAAACCGCTGAGCATTGCCGCAGCGCTGGAGAGCGGTGTCTGGAATGCAACGACGAAGATAGAGACAGCGCCGGGCTATATGAAAGTGCAGGGCAACATGATTCGCGATACCCGCAATTACGGTGACCTGGATGTCAGTGGCGTGATCACCAAATCAAGCAACGTGGGCATGAGCAAAATTGTTTTAGCGATTGATGCGGATGAGCAATGGGGTATGTATCAAAAGCTGGGTCTGGGTGCAGGTACCGGTAGTGGCTTCCCTGGTGAAGCGGTAGGGCGTTTATCGACCAGCGCCTTGAACAGTGATTTTGCCAGAGCCACCATGGCCTTTGGCTATGGCGTGTCAGTGACGCCCCTGCAACTGGCGCGTGCCTATGCCGCGCTGGCCGCTGATGGTGTGCTCAGACCGGTGAGTTTTTTGCATCAGCAGAACGAAGTTGAAGGCGTGCGAATCATGCGCGCGAAAACAGCGCAAACTGTACGCAAAATGATGCAGACCGTGGTCAGTGCAGATGGCACCGGCCGCCGTGCCCGGGTGGCAAATTACAGCGTGGCGGGAAAGACCGGCACCGTGCATAAATTTATCGCCGGTGGTTATGCTGAAGAGCGTTACCTGTCGATTTTTGCCGGAATCATTCCCGCCGATGCGCCTGAGCTGGTGATGGTGGTGATGATTGATGAGCCCCGCAACGGTGAGCATTTTGGTGGTGAAGTTGCCGCGCCGGTTTTCAGCCAGGTGATGGAAGGGGCGATGCGCCTGCTGGATATCGCGCCGGATCGGGTTGAGGACAAACAGTGGGTCATGAAGCCGGAGATAAAGTTGCAGCAGGCATCCAGCAAAGGCGGGGCCGCCTGATGATGAATTATAGCGCCCGGGCACCAATGCCGCTAAACACCCTGCTAGCTGATTTTGTAGCCCCCGAGCTATTGCTCGGCTGCGGTGATATAGAGATAAGCGGTCTGACCATGGATAGTCGCAAGGCGAAAAAAAATAATCTGTTTTTTGCCTGTCAGGGTGAGCTGGCGCATGGCCTGATGTTTGCCGATAAGGCGATAAAAAACGGCGCGGTTGCAGTGCTCTGGGATGAATGTCAGAACTGCGAAGAGATCGTCAGCAAAATATCGCAACACATAACTAGTCTGCATTGTGAAAATTTGCGGATGAAAATGGGAGAGATAGCTGATCGTTTTTATCGGCACCCTTCCGCGCAGATTAATGTAATCGGGGTAACAGGCACCAATGGAAAAACCTCGATTGCGCATTTTATCGCGCAGTGTATGGATGCAGAAAACGCCCGTTGTGGTGTGCTAGGCACATTGGGCAACGGCTTTCTCGATGACTTGACGACCACAGGCCTGACCACTGCCGATGTTTTATCGGTGCATCGCGATCTCGAGATATTGCGTGCCAACGGCGCGTCGCATGTGGTGATGGAAGTATCGTCACACGGTCTGGATCAGGGCAGGGTTAATAGTGTTCACTTTGATACTGCCGTGTTCACCAATCTGTCGCATGAACATCTTGATTATCATGAAACCATGGCCGCTTATGCCGAAGTTAAACGCAAATTATTTTTCATGCCGGGACTGAAAACAGCCGTGATCAATCTGGATGACGAGTATGGCCGCAGTCTGGCCAGAGAATGCAAGGAGCATCTGACGGTCTGGGGCTATAGCACGCAGCCTGAGCTTAAGGACTGGCCTGATTACGCCAAGCATCTGGTGCAGGCGACAGCGTTGAAAGCCATTGCGCACGGTTTTGATATGACGGTTAAAACCCCGCAGGGCAATGCAGAATTACAGATAGCGCTGCTGGGACAGTTTAATGTTTCCAATGTGCTGGCGGTGTTAGCAACATTACTGATTAACGATCTGTCGCTGGAAGCGGCAGTGAAAAAGCTGGCTGCTTTGAAACCCGTTCCGGGTCGCATGGAACTAATAACAGCAGACCACGGCGTCACCGTGGTGGTGGATTTCGCGCACACCCCAAAAGCGCTGGAGGCGGCCTGTGAAGCGGTGAAGCAGCACTTCGACGGGCGTTTCTGGTGCGTCTTTGGTTGCGGTGGCGATCGCGATCGTAGCAAGCGCCCGCTCATGGCCAGAGTAGCGGAAAGCTACGCCGATAAAGTCGTGCTCACCAGTGACAATCCTCGCAGTGAAAATCCACAGGATATCCTGACTGAAATTGTTGCCGGCTTTGAAGACGCCACCAGGGTCGAAGTAATTGCTGATCGCCGTGAAGCGATTGCCTATGCGATTGCGCAGGCCGAAAAAGAGCCGTCTGATAAAAGCCGGGCACGAAAAAATAATGTCGTACTGCTGGCCGGAAAAGGCCACGAAAGCGTACAGATTATAGGTGATAAAACCATTGCCTTTGATGATCGGCAGGTTGCAAAAGAGTGCCTGGGGTTAGCGTCATGATGAAATTATCTGAGGCGGCAATGGCAATAGGGGGGCAGCTACAGGGTGAAGACGCCGTGTTTATGGCGGTCTCCAAAGATACACGCAGTCTGGCTGAAAATGATCTGTATGTGGCACTGAAAGGTGAGCATTTTGATGGTCACGATTTTCTGCAGCAGGCAGCGGAACTTGGCGCCGCAGGTGCCCTGGTGAGTGATCCACAGAGCCTTACATTGCCGCAGATTTGCGTTGAAGATACGCGCCTGGCACTGGGCCGGCTGGCGGCTGTCTGGCGCGGTCGCTTTAACGGCAAACTGGTGGGCATTACCGGCAGCAACGGTAAAACCACGGTGAAAGAGATGTGCCGGGCAATTTTATTTGCCGCTGTGGGCGAGGAGCGGGTGCTGTCGACACAGGGCAACCTGAATAATGATATCGGTATGCCGATGACCTTATTAAACATTCGTGAACCGCATGAGTATGCGGTGATTGAAATGGGGGCGAATCATGTCGGTGAAATTGATTACCTGAGCCGTATAGCCAGACCGGATGTGGCGGTTATTACCAATGCCGGTCCGGCGCACCTCGAAGGCTTTGGTTCGCTGGAAAATGTAGCTCGGGCCAAAGCAGAAATTTATGACGGACTGGCTGATGATGGCGTGGCCATTATTAATGCCGATGACCACTACGCGGATTACTGGCGGCAGCTGTGTCAGGGTAAAAAAATTATTTCATTTTCCATGCAGGATCAGCAGGCGGATGTTTATGCGGAAGCGCAGCATGGTTCAAATTATATTTTCAAAACCGTAGCGGCTGACATAGCCATTACCCTGCATGTGCCGGGGCGTCATAATGTGATGAATGCGCTGGCGTCGACGGCGATAGCACTGGCTTTGAATATCAGGGCCGAAAGCATTGCCGCCGGCCTGCAGTCATTTGCCAGCGTCTCGGGCCGACTCGACTTTTATAAGGGACGAAATGATGCCTGCATTATTGATGACACCTATAACGCTAACCCGCTTTCATTGAAGGCAGCTATCGAGGTCTTAGTTGAAACTCCGGGTGAACACTGTCTGGTACTGGGCGATATGGCCGAGCTGGGTGAGTCGGCTGCGCCCCTGCATTTTGAGGCGGGTCAGCACGCTAAACAGATGGGCGTAAAAAAACTGTTTGCCATGGGAGAAGCAAGTCGTCATGCAGTGAAAGGGTTTGGTGAGGGCGGCGAATTTTATTCCGATCAACAAGCATTAATTGAAGCGGTGAGAGCAGATCTCCATGCCTCGACGGTAGTGCTGGTGAAAGGCTCGCGCGCGATGGCGATGGAGAATGTGGTGCATGCATTACGGCTGGATAATAACAATAATAAACAGAGGGCAGGTTAATGTTGTATATATTTACCGAGTATCTACAGCAGTATTACACGGGCTTTAATGTCTTTCAGTATATTACTCTGCGCACCATTCTTGGAACAATTACCGCCCTGTTGCTGTCACTGTTGATAGGCCCGGCGATGATCAGAAAACTGGTCACCTATAAGATTGGTCAATCGGTACGTGATGATGGTCCTCAGTCACATCTGTCCAAGGCGGGCACGCCAACCATGGGGGGCGCACTGATTCTGGTTTCCGTCGCGGTGAGTACGCTCCTGTGGAGCGATCTTTCCAGCAACAAAGTCTGGATGGCACTGGTGGTGACGCTGCTATTTGGTCTGATCGGCGGTATTGATGATTATAAAAAACTGATTTATGGCAACGCTAAAGGACTGTCTGCGCGCGCCAAGTTTTTCTGGCAGACAGTGGTAGGGCTGACAGCGGCGATTATCATGTATCGCATGGCCGAGTCGCCGATAGAGACGGCCCTGATTGTGCCATTTCTGAAAGATGTCATGATTCCATTGGGCGGGTTTTTTGTAGTGCTGAGTTACCTGGTGATTGTCGGCAGCAGCAATGCGGTAAATCTGACTGATGGACTCGATGGCCTGGCCATTATGCCGACCGTGATGGTGGCCGGCGCGCTGGGTATTTTTGCCTACGTCACCGGTCACGCCGGTTTCGCTAACTATCTGGGCATTCCCTTTGTTTCAGGCTCGGGTGAGTTAGCCATATTTTGTGGCGCTCTGGTGGGCGCGGGTCTGGGTTTTTTGTGGTTCAACACTTACCCGGCTCAGGTGTTCATGGGCGATGTTGGCGCACTGGCACTGGGCGCCGCTTTAGGCGTAGTTGCGATATTGATTCGCCAGGAACTGGTGCTGTTGATTATGGGTGGCGTGTTTGTCATGGAAACCGTGTCGGTGATCATGCAGGTGACTTCATACAAGCTCACCGGTCGACGCATTTTTCGCATGGCGCCATTACACCATCATTTTGAATTGAAAGGCTGGCCGGAGCCGCGAGTGATTGTTCGCTTCTGGATTATTACAGTAATACTGGTATTGATCGGGCTGGCCTCGCTCAAGATTCGCTAAGAAATAGATGTCCCAATACGATTGCAGCTAGTAAAGTTATGAAAAAAATGGAAAAAACGCAGATTGAAAAGAACGCTATTTATACCCTGGTTGTCGGCCTGGGTGTGACCGGGCTTTCTGTCGTGCGTTATTTGCGTAGGCTGGGTGAGCGTGTCGTCGTCGTGGATAGCCGTGACCTGCCACCGGGGATGAATGAATTAAAAGAAAAGTATCCTGATGTGGAATTGTATACCGGTAAATTCAAATCGGCGTTATTTACCTCCGCGCGACGCATCGTCGTCAGTCCGGGCGTGTCCATGTCAGAACCCGCCCTGAAGAAAGCCAAGGAGCAGGGCGTGGAAATCGCCGGTGACATAGATCTGTTTGCGCACGAAGTGACCGCGCCGGTGGTCGGTATTACCGGTTCGAATGGCAAAAGCACGGTCACGACCTTGCTGGCCGAGATGGCGAAATGCGCGGGTATTGATGTTGCGATTGGCGGCAACATCGGCACGCCGGTGCTTGAAATCGTAGACGATAATTACGAGCTGTACGTGCTGGAGCTGTCGAGTTTTCAGTTAGATACCTTGCAGAGTTTACCTATGGAAGTGGCCGTGGTGCTGAACATCAGTCCTGACCATATGGACCGCTATGATGATCTGAACAGCTACGTAATGAGCAAACACGAAATTTATCGCAACGCAAAAACCTGTGTCGTGAATCGGGATGATGAGCTGGCCGGCAATCAGACCTTTGCCTGCGCGCATACCGTTGGCTTTAGCTTGAAGCAGCCCGGCAACAATGATTTTGGTCTGTGTGAGTACGAAGGGGTGAGCTGGCTGTGTCGGGGCACAGAACGGGTATTGAGCGTTGACGAGATCAAAGTAAAAGGCGCGCACAATATTGCCAATGTGCTTGCAGCGCTGGCGCTAGGAACGGTTCTAACTATTCCTGATCGCTTTATGGTTGAAGCCATTAAAAACTTTTCCGGACTGGAACATCGCACCCAGTGGGTGATAGAGAAGCACGGTGTCAACTGGTTCAATGATTCCAAAGGCACCAACGTAGGTGCCAGCATTGCCGCGATCGAAGGTTTGCCGGGCAAGCATGTATTGATTGCGGGTGGCGATGGCAAAGGCGCCGATTTTTCGCCGCTGGCAACAGTCGCGGCTCAGCATCTGCGCGCGGTGGTTTTAATCGGGCGCGATGCAGAAAAAATCGGTGCCGTGCTGAATGGTCTTGTACCCGTCGTTTATGCTGCGGATATGGATGAAGCGGTTATTAAAGCCGCTAATTTGGCACAGGCAGGCGACAACGTTCTGTTATCACCGGCCTGTGCCAGCTTCGATATGTATCGCAATTTTGAGCATCGCGGCCAGGTGTTCATGGAAGCGGTGCGGGAGCATGTTCGATGAACGCGCCTAAGGTTAAATCGACAGCCAAAGCAGAGTTCAAACGGCTGACTTCATGGCAGCTGGAGCACCTTGATCCGATACTGGTAACCGTTTGTCTCGCCCTGTTGTCACTGGGTCTGGTGATGGTGGCTTCAGCGTCAGTGAGTGTGGCGGAGCGTAATTTTTCCAATCCATTTTATTATTTTCAGCGCCAGCTGGTGTTTGTCATTATCGGCCTGGTAGTGGCAGCGGTGGTTTATCGCATTCGGCTGGTACAGTGGGAGAAGTCCGGCGTCGCCCTGCTGGGTTTTGCACTGTTTTTACTGGTGCTGGTGTTAATCCCGGGCATAGGTAAAACCATCAATGGCAGTACGCGCTGGATTTCACTGGGCATTGTCAGTATTCAGGTTTCAGAAGTGGTGAAGCTGTTTTTACTGATTTATGTAGCGGGATATCTGGTGCGCCACGGCGAGGAAGTCAGGACTTCATTTCGTGGATTTATCAAGCCCATGATAATGGTGGGTTTAGCGGGATTGCTGCTGTTGCTGGAGCCGGATTTCGGTTCCACGGTGGTGATCATGGGAACCGTGCTGGCGATGATGTTTCTGGGCGGCGTTCGCTTTATACAGTTTTCCTTATTTATGATTATGTTCGGAACAAGCGCCCTGATGATGATTATTTTTTCGCCTTATCGGATGGAGCGTTTGACCTCGTTTATGAATCCCTGGGCCGATCCTTTTGATACCGGCTTTCAGTTGACGCAGTCGCTGATCGCAATAGGAACTGGTGGCTGGTGGGGAACCGGACTTGGTGGCAGTGTGCAGAAGCTGTTCTATCTGCCCGAATCGCATACTGATTTTCTGTTTGCGGTGCTCTCCGAAGAGCTGGGTTTCATGGGCGTCTTTTTTGTCATTCTGATGTACGCGCTGCTATTTTTTAGAACCTTCAAAATCGGCTTGCAGGCGGAAAAAAGCGGGAATCGTTTTGCCGCTTATACGGCCTATGGCATCGGTGTCTGGCTGGCGCTGCAGGCGGTGATTAACATGGGTGTGAATATGGGGCTGCTGCCCACCAAAGGCCTGACTTTACCGTTGATGAGCTACGGTGGCAGCAGTCTGGTGGTGAGCTGTATGGCCATTGGCCTGCTGCTGCGCATTCACTGTGAATGCGGCGAGTTTTCAAAACAGGCTGTCGGCCGCGGTAGTCGTCGTCAGTCCAGAGCAGCCACTGCCGGGGGGGGCGCATGAGATCGGTCGCACCTGTTTTAATTATGGCCGGTGGCACTGGCGGTCATGTGTTTCCGGCACTGGCCGTGGCTGATGAATTACGGGCCAGAGGTGTGCCGGTGATCTGGTTGGGCACGCAGGCGGGAATCGAAGCGAGACTGGTGCCGCAGGCGGGTTACCCGATCGAATGGTTAAGCATTTCGGGCTGGCGCGGTAAGGGCGTGGTTAACAGCCTGCTCGCACCGGTGCGTTTAACGGTCGCCTGTTTTCAGGCGTGGCGTGTTCTGCTGAAAAAGAGACCCTGTGCGGTTCTGGGCATGGGTGGCTTTGCCTCCGGCCCCGGTGGCCTGATGGCGTGGTTAATGAGAAAGCCGTTGTTAATCCATGAACAAAACGCCGTCGCGGGATTAACCAACCGGCTGCTGGCACGTGTTGCCAACGAAGTCATGGAGGCCTTTCCCGGTACGCTGGGCAAGAAGGCGGTGTATATCGGCAACCCGGTGCGCAAGCAGATCATCGCGATAGCGCCTCCGCAGCAGAGGCTGGCCAGTCGCGATAATGGTTTGCGTCTGCTGGTCATTGGCGGCAGTTTGGGTGCGGTGCGTTTGAACGAGCTGGTGCCGGAAGCAATATCCAAAATAGAGCCGGCAGCGAGGCCACAGGTGTGGCATCAGACCGGCGTAAAAAATCATGAGGCGGCACAAGCGTTATATAAAAAATTTGAAGTCGAAGCCAGGGTCGAAGCCTTTGTCGATGACATGGCTGCGGCGTATACCTGGGCGGATGTAGTGTTATGCCGGGCCGGTGCGATGACCGTATTTGAGCTGGCGGCCGCCGGAGTGGCTTCCATTCTGGTGCCGTATCCGTATGCCGTCGATGATCACCAGACTGCCAATGCCCACTATCTCGAAGAGGTCGATGCAGCGATTGTGTGTCAGCAGAACGATATGGACAGTGAGTGGTTGCGGACAACCATCACCGAATTAAGCCGGCAACGGGACCGGCTTTTGCGCATGGCCGAATCGGCACGCAGTCAGGCGAAACCGAATGCCGCCCGTGAAGTGGCCGAGCGCTGCCTGCGCGCCGGAGGACTTTTATGAAAAATGAAAACACTCAGTTCGATAGCTTTATGCGCAGGATTCACAAGGTCCATTTTGTGGGCATTGGCGGCGCGGGGATGAGCGGCATTGCGGATGTCATGAACACTCTGGGTTATGAAGTCAGCGGTTCCGATATTGCTGACAACGTCATTACCCGGGGTTTGCAGTCTGACGGCATCAAGGTCTTTCAGGCACATGCTGCCGCTAATGTGCAGAATGTGGATGTGGTGGTGGTCTCCAGTGCGATCAATGCAGAAAATCCTGAAGTGAAAGCGGCACGTGATCTGCTGATTCCCGTGGTCCCCCGAGCAGAGATGCTGGCGGAGTTGATGCGCTTCAGTCAGGGCATTGCGGTGGCGGGAACGCATGGAAAAACCACCACTACTTCACTGGTCACCAGTTTGCTGGATGCAGGCGGTCTGGATCCTACTTATGTCATCGGCGGCAAGTTAAACAGCTCTTCGGCGCATGCAAATCTGGGCAGCGGAAAATATCTGGTGGCCGAAGCCGATGAAAGTGATGCCTCGTTTTTATATTTGCAGCCCATGATCGCAGTGGTCACCAATATCGATGCCGATCACCTGCCAACTTACCACAATGATTTTGAGCGTCTGCGCGAAGCCTTTGTCGAATTTTTACATCACCTGCCATTTTATGGACTGGCAGTGGTCTGTGTTGAAGACGATGAAGTAAGAAGTCTGCTGCCAAAAATTACCCGGCCTCTGTTGCGGTACGGTATCGAGCAGGAAGCGGATGTCAGGGCCTCCAATATTCGACCCTCGGGCATGCAAACCTTTTTTGATGTCAGTTTGCCGGGGCGCAGTGAAACGCTGGCGGTCACCCTGAATATGCCGGGCAAGCACAATGTACTGAATGCACTGGCGGCGATTGCCATAGCGCATGAGCTGGGCGTGAAGGATGAGGCGATACAGTCGGCGCTGGCGCTTTTTGAAGGCGTAGGTCGTCGCATGCATCTGTACGGCGAAATAAAAATACCTGCGGGTACGGTGACGCTGGTTGATGATTACGGTCATCACCCGACCGAAGTGGCAGCAACCTTGCAGGCGGTGCAGACAGGCTGGCCAGAGAAACGTCTGGTGCTGGTCTTTCAGCCGCATCGTTATACCCGTACCCGGGATCTGTTTGAAGACTTTAGTGAGATTCTGGCCGGTGTCGACGTGTTGCTGCTGACTGAAGTATATGCCGCCGGTGAGGACGTAATCACCGGTGCCGATGGGCGCTCTTTGTGTGCCGCCACTCGCGCACGCGGAAAGGTTAATCCGATATTTGTAAAAGATGTAGAGATGGTGGCCGAGTCGTTGCGTGCAGTGATTCAGGATGGTGACATTATTCTCACTCTGGGCGCGGGTTCGATTGGCCGGGTGGCGGAAAGTTTGACTGAGCAGTTGCAGAAGAAGGCATGAGATGGAGGCGATGCAATTGAACACAACAACAACACCAATATCAATAAGGGGCGAGCTTCGTTATAACGAGCCGATGTCCAGCCATACCAGCTGGCGCGCCGGTGGTCTGGCTGAACGTTACTGCATACCTACGGATATTGAGGATCTGGCGACGCTGCTGAAATCATTACCCAAAGATGAAAATTTATTATGGCTGGGGCTGGGCAGTAACACTCTGGTGCGTGACGGTGGTTTTCACGGCACGGTGATTGCAACTCAGGGCGTGATGTCGCAGATGGAACGAAAAGAAAATAACTGTGTGTACGTGGGCGCCGGTGTGGCGGGGGCAAAACTGGCACGCTTCTGTGAGCGCGAGCATCTGGCCGGGGCGGAATTTTTTGCCGGCATTCCCGGCCTCATCGGCGGAGCATTGGCAATGAACGCCGGCGCCTTTGGTGGCGAGACCTGGCGGCACGTGGTGCAGGTGGAAACCATTAATCGTCAGGGAGAGATTTACCGGAGATCGCCGGACGAATACAAAATTGCTTATCGCAGTGTAGCGGGGCCGGAAGATGAATGGTTTGTTGCTGCCCTGCTGAAGTTTGATGTGGATACGAGTGGCTCCGGAAATGTTAAGCAGTTGCTGGCGAAACGCGCGCAAACGCAACCTACGGGAACGGCTAACAGCGGTTCGGTGTTTCGCAATCCGGATAACGATTATGCAGCGCGGTTAATTGAACAATGCGGCTTGAAAGGAAAACGAATAGGTGGTGCGGTAGTGTCAGAAAAACACGCTAATTTTATTATAAATGATCAGCAGGCGACGGCTGAGGATATCGAGTCGCTGATTGAGTTTGTGCAAGAAAATGTAATGGATCAGACCGGAGTGCGTTTGCAAACCGAAGTGCATATCGTTGGGGAGAGGTTGTCATGAGTACATTGGCCGGTGAGTTTGGAAAAGTGGCCGTGCTCATGGGCGGCTGGTCTGCCGAGCGTGAGATTTCATTGCTGAGTGGCAAAGCCGTGTTGCAGGCATTGCAGGCGCAGGGCATTGATGCGCATGGCATTGATGTCGATCACCATATCGCCACCGTGCTCGATCAGGGCCGTTTTGATCGTGCCTTCATTGCCCTGCATGGACGCGGCGGTGAAGACGGCACCATGCAGGGCTTGCTGAGTGCAATGGCGATTCCGTTCACCGGCTCGAAAGTTCTGGGGTCAGCGCTGTCGATGGACAAGCTGCGAACAAAACAGATCTGGCATGGCGCAGGCCTGCCTACGCCTGATTACCGTCTGCTGGAAAGCGAGACAGATTGTGTCCAGGCGGTGCAGGAAATTGGTTTGCCGCTGATCATAAAGCCGGTGCTGGAAGGCTCGAGCATAGGCATGAGCAAGGTGAGCGATGCGAGTGAAATGGTGGCGGCCTGGCAGAAGGCGAAAGCCTGCGGCGGAGCGGTGATCGCCGAACGCTGGATAACCGGTGTGGAATACACCGCCGCTATTTTGAATGCGCGTGTGCTGCCCATGATTCGTCTGGAAACATCGCATTCATTTTATGATTTTGACGCGAAATATCAGGCGGTCGATACCAAATATATCTGTCCCTGTGGTTTGAGTAAGGACGATGAAGAACAGCTGGCCGTGATGATCAAGAAGTCTTTCAGCGCAGTTGATGCCTGCGGCTGGGGTCGGGTTGATTTTATGATTGACCATAAAAATCAGCCCTGGCTCATTGAGGTAAACACAGTGCCGGGTATGACCGATCACAGTCTCGTACCGATGGCAGCCAAACAGGCAGGCATTAGTTTTGAACAGCTGGTTGTTGAGATTTTACGGGGCGCATCATGAGCAGTAAGCGCCGACTGATTTTCGTGCTGGTTATAGCTGCTCTGTTGTTGAGCGGCTGGTGGCTGATTGAATTCAATTTCAATGATATTGCACCCATCGAAAACGTTGAGATCGAAGGTGAGTTTGAAAATATCGCCCACGATGATTTCAGGAACGAGGTCGTTGCAGTGATTGATGGCGGCTACTTTGCGCTTGATCTTGGCGCAATAAAAACCACGCTGCTGGCACTGCCCTGGGTAGATGATGTCTCGGTACGTCGGCAGTGGCCATCCAGTCTTCATATAAAAGTGGCTGAAAAGCGCGCCGTGGCCTACTGGAATGACGATGCCATGATCAGTGCTCGCGGCGAAGTGTTTAAACCTGCGGTGATTAGTGATAACTGGCCACTGCCGAGATTGAAAGGACCAGAGGGTTTGCATAATAAAATGTGGAAGTTCCTGGTGGCGGTTAACAAAGATTTTTCATCAATGGGATTTGAAGTGGTTGATTTGAATCTAAATGATCGTCGTGCCTGGAGCCTCCAGTTCTTATTAAAAGATACGGCAAATAAAATTGAACTCAAGCTCGGACGTGATCATCCTGAAAACAGGCTGGTCAGATTTGTTCGGGTGTTCTCGAATATTGATGCCTTAAATTTGAAAAATATTGAAGCGATTGATTTGCGTTACCCCAATGGATTTGCCATGCGTGAAAAAAACAATAATGCCAGCAAACATACACTGGTAGGAGAGGCGTAAAAGATGACCAAAAAAACGGATAAGAATATGATCGTGGGTCTCGACATCGGCACCTCGAAAGTGGTGGCGATTGTGGGAGAGATAACACCAGAAGGAGGTGTGGAAATTATCGGCCTGGGTTCGCATCCTTCATACGGTCTTAAGAAAGGTGTGGTGGTAAACATTGAATCGACTGTTCAGTCTATTCAGCGCGCCATTGCAGAGGCAGAGCTGATGGCAGGTTGTCAGATTAACTCCGTTTTTGCCGGTATTGCAGGCAGTCATATCAGAAGCATTAATTCACACGGTATCGTTGCCATACGCGAGAGGGAAGTGACCAATGGTGATCTTGATCGGGTGATTGATGCCGCGCGGGCAGTGGCTATACCGGCCGATCAGCGCATCCTTCATATCCTGCCGCAGGAATTTATTATTGATC
Source organism: Gammaproteobacteria bacterium (assembly GCA_032251315.1). Lineage (GTDB taxonomy): Bacteria > Pseudomonadota > Gammaproteobacteria > SZUA-229 > SZUA-229 > LH-M37. Next base: position 20,901 of record JAVVEE010000005.1, on the reverse strand, counting down.
AGCAGGAGGGTATCCGTGAGCCGATAGGCATGTCCGGTGTGCGCCTTGAAGCCAAGGTGCATCTGGTGACCGGCGCGGTAGGTGCGGCACAGAACATTATCAAATGTGTGCGACGTTGCGGCCTGGAAGTAGACGATATTATTCTGGAGCAACTGGCGTCCAGTTACTCGGTGTTAACCGAAGACGAGAAGGAGCTGGGTGTCTGTCTGATTGATATTGGTGGCGGCACCACGGACATCGCGGTGTTCTCGGATGGTGCCATCAGGCACACCGCCGTTATCCCCATTGCGGGTGATCAGGTGACCAATGATATTGCCGTGGCATTACGCACGCCTACACAATATGCCAACGATATAAAGATCAAGTTTGCCTGCGCATTAAGGCAGTTGGCTAATCCGGAAGAAACCATTGAGGTGCCCAGTGTGGGTGATCGTGCTCCCCGTAAACTGTCGCGGCAAACGCTGGCGGAAGTGGTCGAGCCACGTTATGAAGAATTGTTGTCGCTGGTTCAGGCAGAACTGCGCAAGAGTGGATTTGAAGAGATTATTGCCGCCGGCATTGTGATGACAGGCGGCAGTTCAAAAATGGAAGGCGTCATCGATCTGGCAGAGGAAATTTTTCACATGCCGGTTCGGCTGGGTTTGCCTCAATACGTAACAGGTCTGTCGGATGTGGTCAGTAATCCAATTTACGCCACGGGTGTCGGCCTCTTGCTGTTTGGTAGTCAGCATCGTGATGCCGGCACCAGTCATATTATGACGGATGGTGGAATAAAAAGTGTATTCGCACGAATGAAAAGTTGGTTTCAGGGGAATTTTTAATGAAAGAATTAATGACAAAGTTAGCGCAGAGAAAGTTGAAAATGGCCCGGTGTTATGCCGGAAAAAGTAACAGTAGCAAGCAGACAAAGGTGAACGCTTATGTTTGAATTTATGGACTCAGTAGCACAAGACGCCGTCATTAAAGTCATGGGTGTTGGCGGTGGTGGCGGCAACGCCGTTCGGCATATGGTGGCCAGTGGCATCAGCGGTGTAGATTTTATCTGCGCCAATACCGATGCACAGGCCTTGAGTAAATTAACGGGCTGCAAGTCATTGCAGATTGGTTGCAACATAACCAAAGGGCTGGGCGCTGGCGCAACCCCGGAAGTCGGGCAACAGGCGGCACTTGAAGATCGCGAGCTAATTCAGGAAGCGATTGGTGATACCGATATGCTGTTCATTACAGCCGGAATGGGCGGCGGCACCGGTACAGGTGCCGCACCGGTGGTGGCGCAGCTGGCTAGAGAGATGGGTATTCTGGTGGTTGGTGTCGTTACCAAGCCGTTCAGTTTTGAAGGTGCTTCGCGCATGAAAATTGCAATGAGCGGCATTAATGAGTTGACCCGCAATGTTGACTCGTTGATCACCATTCCGAATGACAAATTGCTGGATGTCTACGGTCGTGATTTTGATCTGATGCATGCCTTTAATGGTGCCAATGATGTTTTAAGTGGTGCAGTGCAGGGCATTACCGAACTGATCACCAATCCTGGTGTAATTAATGTCGATTTCGCTGATGTGCGCACGGTGATGTCAAAGATGGGCATGGGCATGATGGGCTCCGGCAAAGCGCTGGGCGAAAATCGCGCTAAAGACGCAGCTCAGTCAGCCATCGCAAGCCCCCTTCTGGAGGATGTGAATTTATCCGGTGCACGGGGTATTCTGGTCAATGTCACTGGTGCCAATATGACGCTGGGTGAGTTTCAGGATATAGGCGCTGTTATTAGCTCGTTTGCTTCGGATGATGCAACTGTGGTGATGGGTACCGCCATCGACGATACTCTGGGTGACGAATTGCGGGTTACTGTGGTAGCGACAGGCCTGGGGGCTCTGCCCGCGGCTAAAAAGCCGGAGATAAATGTAGTGCCTCGTAATACCAATGGTGATGTTGATTACGGGCAACTGGAAAAACCGGCTGTACAACGCAAGCAGAGTAAAACCACCTCTACCGGGGAGTACGACGAAAGTTTGCTGGATATACCGGCATTTTTGCGTCGTCAGGCTGACTGATTCCGCTGAAGCGGGTGCCGGGGGGATGACTGCCTGAGAACGGGTTTGCTCAAAATAAGATGCGGGGTCAAAAAATGCCTGCTATTATTATGTTATATGTGTGACAATATAAAGCTGGCTCTGTGCATATCGCAAAGAGTGGTGATATTTAGATATTTCAGGATATAAGGCATTGATTAAGCAAAGAACACTAAAAAATGTAATTCGTGCGACCGGCGTCGGCCTGCACTCAGGAGAGAAGGTTTATCTGACCCTGCGTCCAGCACAGCCGGATACAGGCATCATTTTTCGGCGAGTGGATTTGAACGAGCCAGTTGAAATAAAGGCGACTGCTGGAAATGTCGGGCCCACTACCTTATCCACCACCCTGGAGCAGGACGGAGTCCGTGTTTCCACTGTCGAGCACTTGTTGTCAGCTATGGCCGGCCTGGGTATCGACAACGCCTATGTGGACGTGAGTACTGGTGAAGTGCCGATTATGGACGGCAGCTCAGGCCCTTTTGTATTTTTGATCCAGTCGGCAGGCATCGCCGAACAGGCCGCGCCCAAGCGGTTTATCCGGATTAAAAAATCGATTCTGGTTGAAGAAGACGACAAATGGGCCCGTTTTGATCCTTTCGAAGGTTTTAAAGTAGGGTTTTCTATCAATTTTGACCATCCTGTATTCAAAGGTATGCCCTGCAAGGCGGAGATTGATTTTTCTACCACTTCCTTTGTTAAGGAGGTAAGCCGTGCGCGTACCTTTGGTTTTATGCACGATATTGAATACCTGAGGTCGCAGAACCTGGTGCTGGGCGGGAGTATTGATAATGCGATTGTAGTTGACGAATTTCGCGTCCTGAATGAAGACGGACTGCGTTACGAAGATGAGTTCGTCAAACACAAGATACTGGATGCTATTGGCGACCTGTATTTGCTGGGACACAGCCTGATCGGCGCTTTTTCCGGTTATCGTTCAGGCCACGCCCTGAACAATAAGTTGCTGAAAGCTCTGATTGCTGATGAATCGGCCTGGGAAGAAGTGACATTCGAAGACGAAGAATCTGCTTCGCCCATCTCATATACACAGCCGCTACAGGCTTTCTAGGAAGCTGTCGGGCTTAGGGGAATTGAAGCGTGGGGCCATTTTCCCACTTCCGCTGCCAATTTAGCCTGAATCCGACAGCTATTTATCGCTACGCCCGGAAAGTTTCAGGAGCGCGTTTTTAAGCTCGTTGTTCTGGATGTATTCCGCAGTTTGAGATAGTAGCTGTCCTGATTCTTCACTGAGAATACGCTCGACGGTTGGATTGGCCTGATAGGGGCTTTTAATGGCGCCGCGCCTGCTTATAATACGGACATGCTGAACACTTTTCCCGGCTCGCTCAGCCAGTATATTAATTATCGCAGGCCCCAGCTGACGTAATCGCGTTGTCCATACCGGCGAGTCGGTGATAATGACAAGAGCACTGTCATCAATGCCGGCGACGTGGTAATGTCCACTGGTTTCTCGAGGTAATTCCCCGCTGAGCAGCGAAGTAAGTCGCTCCAGTTCATGTGACTTTGATACCAGTGCGGGATTTAATTGGAGGTCGAAACGTTTCATAATGGTAAATATGTTATCAAATAGGCTATGCTCATACTAACCGCGATTGATAGAATGAAGATATGAATATTATATTGGTAGGAAAATATCGAGGAAAACCGGTGCGCTGGCAGATAGGGCTGACAGCTTCCAGTGTCCTGCTGTCCGTTTTTCTGGGAACGATGACGGTAGGTGGCTACTGGTGGGGTGCCAACACCGGCCAGCTCAGTCAGTTAACCAGCCTGGAAAGTGAGCTTGCCCAGCAGAAGAGCCTGATCGCCGCTGCCCGCGCCAATGCGCAGTCCGAACTGGATGCGCTGGCGGCCCGTTTGGGGCTGATGCAGGCGCATGTAACCCGCCTGGACGCGCTGGGTGAACGTCTGGTCACATTATCCAAACTTGATTCAGAAGAATTTAATTTCAGTTACAAACCCGCAGTGGGCGGCCCCCATGAGCCGGAAGATGCCGTTTCCGCCGAATTTGGCAATGTCCTGGTTGATCTCAGCGACCAGCTGGACAGCCGAGATCAGCAACTCTCAATACTGGAAGATGTATTGATGCGTGAACAGGTAAAAAAGCAATCACGCCCCTCCGGACGTCCCATCGTTAAAGGCTGGACCTCCTCATATTTCGGTCAGCGCACCGACCCTTTCAGCGGCAGGCTGGCACAGCATAACGGCATGGATTTTGCCGGCAGAGAGGGCAGTGAAGTTATAGCGACATCGACTGGCGTAGTGACCTGGGCGAGCTCAAGATACGGTTATGGTAATCTCGTGGAAATTAATCATGGCAATGGTTATACCACCCGTTATGGTCATAACGCAGAGATTCTCGTAAAAGTGGGCGATACTGTTGAAAAGGGCCAGGCAATATCACTCATGGGCTCGACAGGTCGTTCAACCGGCCCGCATGTGCATTTTGAAGTGTTACTGAATAATCGACAGATCGATCCTATTCGCTTTGTTCAATCCAGTAGCTGAGTTAGTCATTTATTTAACGTTCATGACCGGAGATAGACTCTCGGTCATGTTGTGTTATTAATTTTTTTAGATACCGGGCTTTTTAGTCCGGTTTTTTGTCACAGGTTAGTTGTCAAAAATGATAAACAATGTTTTCCGTAAAGTATTTGGTAGTCGTAACGATCGCATAATCAAACAACACTTCAAGACAGCCGAAAAAATTAACCGGCTTGAAGCGGAAATATCAGCGCTGAGTGATGAGCAGCTGGCGGCGAAAACAGTCGAGTATCGCGAGCGATATCAGCAGGGTGAGACGCTGGACCAGTTGCTACCCGAAGCATTTGCAACGGCGCGTGAAGCGGGTAAGCGCGTGTTTAATATGCGCCATTTCGATGTACAGTTGATTGGCGGCATGGTTCTGCACGCGGGCAAGATTGCTGAAATGCGCACCGGTGAAGGCAAGACGCTGGTGGCAACCCTGGCAGCCTACCTCAACGCGCTATCGGGCAAGGGCGTGCACGTGGTGACGGTTAACGATTATCTCGCCAGACGTGATGCTGAATGGATGGGGCAGCTGTACAGCTTTCTCGGCCTGACCACCGGTGTCAGTATCGGCGGTCTGAATGCCGAGGAAAAGAAACAGGCGTATGCGGCAGACATTACCTACGGTACCAACAATGAATTCGGCTTTGATTATCTCAGGGATAACATGGCCTTCACGCTGGAAGAAAAAGTTCAGCGCGAACTGAATTTCGCCATTATCGATGAAGTTGATTCGATTCTTATCGACGAAGCCAGAACACCGCTGATTATTTCAGGGTCGGTCAGTGACAGCAGCGAGCTGCACCTGAAGTTTAAGGAAATCGTCAAGCAGCTGGAACAGGGCGAACACAAAGAAGACAAAGATGCGGTTGAAGAGGGTGATTATTCTGTCGATGAGAAGAACCGTTCCGTTCACATCACCGAGCAGGGGCATCAGAAGGTTGAGCAGATTCTGGTCGATGAAGGCATTCTGCCGGCTGACGAAAGTTTATACAGTGCCAACAATATCAGTCTCATCCATTATCTAAATGCAGCCTTGCGAGCCAAGGCTTTATTCAAGAGAGATGTTCATTATCTGGTGAAGAATGATGAGGTGATTATTGTCGATGAATTTACCGGCAGAACCATGCCGGGTCGGCGCTGGTCCGAAGGTCTGCATCAGGCTGTAGAGGCCAAGGAAGGGGTGAAAATACAGAGTGAAAACCAGACGCTGGCATCGATCACTTTTCAGAACTATTTCCGTCTGTATGAAAAATTATCGGGCATGACCGGTACGGCTGACACTGAAGCCGCCGAGTTGATGCAGATTTATAATCTTGAAGTAGTACTGATTCCCACTAACAAACCGATGATTCGCAAGGATAACACCGACCTTGTTTATTTAAGTCAGCCGGAAAAATATGAAGCCATAGTCGCAGACGTACGTGACTGTGTTGAGCGTAAGCAACCGGTGCTGGTGGGTACGGCTTCCATTGAAGTTTCAGAGATAATTTCCGCGCAGTTAACACAGGGGAAAATACCCCACAATGTACTGAATGCCAAGCAGCATGAAAATGAAGCCCATATTATCGAGCAGGCCGGCCAGCCGGGGGCGGTAACCATCGCCACCAACATGGCCGGTCGAGGTACCGATATTGTGCTGGGCGGGAGTCTGGATGCGGATCTGGCGAAAAAGCCGGAGGCTACACCCGCCGAAGTTGACGAAATACACGCCAGATGGAAAGAGCGGCATCAGTTGGTGCTGGATGCAGGTGGCCTGCACGTTATAGGCAGTGAACGGCATGAATCCCGGCGCATCGATAACCAGCTGCGAGGTCGTTCGGGCCGTCAGGGCGATCCGGGTTCAACCCGTTTCTACCTGTCGCTGGAAGATGATCTGATGCGAATCTTTGCTTCGGAACGCGTCGGCTCCCTGATGAAGAAACTGGGCATGGAACGCGGTGAAGCGATTGAGCATCCATGGGTGAACCGGGCAATTGAAAATGCTCAGCGTAAGGTTGAAGGCCATAACTTCGATATTCGTAAGCAGGTACTGGATTATGACGATGTCGCTAATGACCAGCGTAAGGTCGTTTATGCGCAACGTAATGAAATGATGTCGAAAGACGATCTGTCGGAAGTCGTGTCGAGTATTCGCGAGGACGTGGTAGAGAATGTTATTTCCGGTTACATTATGCCCGGCAGTATGGATGAGCAGTGGGATATCGAGGGCCTGGAAAAGGCACTGTATGACGAATTCGGCAGTGATATGCCCATCCAGAAATGGCTGGACGAGGATGATGGCTTGAATGAAGAGGGCCTGCGCCGGCGTATTCTGGACACCCTGGTGGCAGATTATCAGGCCAAGGAGAAAATGGCCGGTGATGAAGGCATGCGCAAGTACGAAAAATATGTGTTGTTAACAGTGCTCGACAGAATCTGGAAAGAGCATCTGGCGGCAATGGATTATTTGCGTCAGAGTATCGGCCTGCGAGGCTACGCACAGAAAAACCCAAAGCAGGAATACAAGCGCGAATCGTTTGAGATGTTCTCGGAAATGCTGGATAAAATTAAATACGAGGCGATTTCCATTCTCTCCAAAGTACAGATTCAGGCCCGTGAAGAAATTGAGAACATTGAAGAGGCCGGGAATGTTAAGACCGATAATGTTAATTATCAGCATGAGCAGATAGACAGCATCCATCAGGAACAGCAGGCGGATGACGAGTCCGCTACGGCACCGGTGCAGCCTTATGTTCGCGGTGAGAAAAAGCTGGGGCGAAATGATCCTTGCTGGTGTGGCTCGGGCAAGAAATTCAAGCAGTGTCATGGCAAACTGAGCTGATCTGATCTTTTATTTCAGCCCAATTTAAGATTCTAATAGAAAAAGACGGTCCGCGAAAAACGCAAAGGACGCAAGATTTGATGTGTATTTTTGCGGATTGAGAATCTTATGGTTGTCGGATTGCTACGGCTTCTAATATAAAGCAGATATAATCCCACCTAGTTTATTGCAGTTAACTCTATTTATTGTGTGAAGGCGTGATATGGCAGTAGGTCTCTCAGAACCCATTAATATTCTTCCGGTTGCAGGCATCGAACTCGCTGCCGTCGCTTGCGGCATTAAATCCAGAGAGCGGGAAGATCTGGTGCTGATCAAGCTCGCTCCTGACTCAACCTGCGCCGCCACCTTCACGCAAAATTCCTTTGCGGCGGCTCCGGTGCTGGTGGCCAAAAAACATCTGGCCCAAACCTCTCCCCGGGTGCTGCTGATCAATTCAGGCAACGCCAACGCCGGCACCGGCGAGCAGGGCATACAGAATGCGCTGCAAAGCTGTGAATGGGTGGCTCAGGCGCTGGCCTGTAAGGTTGAGGAGGTCTTACCTTTTTCCACCGGTGTGATCGGCGAGTCGCTGCCGATGCAAGCCTTGAGTTCGGGCATTACAGCGGCGAGTCAGCATCTGGCGGTCGATAACTGGATGCCGGCGGTGCGCGGCATTATGACCACCGACACCATTGCCAAAGCCGTCTCCAAACAGATCATGATCGAAGGTATGCCGGTGACGATTACCGGCATCACCAAGGGCTCGGGCATGATATGCCCCAACATGGCGACCATGCTGGCCTTTATCGGCACCGATGCCAGAGTCAGTGATGCCTATCTACAGCACTGCCTTGATGGGGCGGTAGCGAAAAGCTTTAACTCCATCACCGTCGACAGCGACACCTCAACCAATGATGCCTGCCTGTTGATGGCTTCCGGAGCCTCGAACAGTATTCTCATCGATGCGGATAGCGACGCTGCCGCCGCTTTTTCGCGGGCGCTTGATGAGGTCTGCCTGCACCTTGCTCAGGCTGTCGTGCGCGACGGCGAGGGGGCGACAAAGTTTATCAGTGTGAACGTGGTGGCAGCGGCCTCCTTGAAAGAGGCGCGCGACGTCGGCTATCGCATTGCCCATTCACCGCTGGTGAAAACAGCCTTATTCGCCAGTGACCCCAACTGGGGACGTATCCTGGCGGCGGTCGGCAATGCCGGCATTGAAAATCTGGTGGCGGAAAATGTCAATATTTATCTTGATGATGTCTGTATCGTCAGCGGCGGTTGCAGAGATGCAGGCTATACCGAAGAAGCCGGTCAGCGCGTCATGCATCAGCCTGAAATCACCATAAAGGTGGTGCTCGGTCGAGGTGAAATCGCGACCACCATCTGGACCACCGATCTGTCCCACGATTACGTGACCATCAATTCCGACTATCGGAGCTAGCTCGGATTCTTCATAAATTTGCACACTGAAATGATCCATATTGCACTTGCCGCCATCGTTAACAGCAATAACGAGGTTTTAATCAGCCGGCGCGCGCCTGATGTGCATCTGGGCGGATTTTGGGAGTTCCCCGGGGGCAAACTCGAAGCTGGTGAGTCAGTGCAGCAAGCGCTGTTACGCGAGCTTGACGAAGAGCTGGGCATCTGTGCAACGTCATATCGCCCCCTGATAAAAGTGACCCATCGGTATGGCGATAAAACCGTTCTGCTGGATGTCTGGAAAGTGGATGCCTATAGCGGCGAGCCTGTTGACAGGGAAGGCGTGAGCAGGGAAGGTCAGGCCATACGCCGGCAGAAGATTGAGCAACTCGATTCCGCCGAATTTCCCGCCGCCAATACCGCCATTATTACGGCGCTGAATTTGCCCGAGCACTACCTGATCACAGGCAAGTTTGATTCTATTGATGAATTTGAAGCACGCCTAAAATCGGCGATTGATCGCGGTATCCGCCTGGCGCAGTTAAGGCTCACCCACGACTGGCTGCAAAGCGTGGATGAAAAATATGCCGCACAGATCATCAGGCGCGCTACAGCTTTATGTGAACACGCCGGCGTCAGGCTGATGTTCAACCTGCCTGATGAGCTGCAACAACTTATCAACCCTTCCTGTTTGCACCTGAACAGCCGGAAGTTACAGCAGTGCAGGGAAAAGCCGGATTGTGACTGTCTTTCAGTCTCCTGCCACACGGTGCAGGAGATGCTCGACGCCGAGGCGCTGGGCGTTGATTTCATGGTGGTCTCGCCGGTGCAGGCAACGGCGACCCATCCGGAGATAAACCCATTGGGCTGGGAAAAATTTGCCGCCATGACCGCTCAGGTCAGTGTGCCGGTTTATGCGCTGGGCGGTGTATGTCGAGATGATACGGAAAAAGCCTGGTCGGCGGGAGCGCAGGGCATTGCTGCGATCGGCGCGCTGTGGAATCTGGAATAAGGCTCCGGAACAAGGCCTCAGATTGCTTCAGAGACAGCTGAAAATAAAGCAGTAAGTTTCTATATGGTGCACATATTAAGCTTGAAACTTATATTCTCAGAGCACTGCTCAGGGCGGTTAGCAGGATCCTTGTTACTCATGAAGCGGATAGAAAAACGCTGTTTACCGGCACTGATCTCGGGGTAGCAATCACTATCCGCGGGAATGCTTATTCTGAGCAGCTGAATAGTCTGATTGCCGGGGATGGAGTGCTGAAAAAAACCATTCGTGGCGGTCTCTTCGCTATCTTCCACGCTGTGACGCAGTACATCCAGAATTAGATGGATGGACTGGTCAAGTACACTAAAAGGCTGGAACCACTGTTGAAGATGGCTCTTGCGGATCTGCTCGGGCTGGCTCTGCCAGTGCTGATAGGCAGGCAGGTCAAAATCACAAAGGCAGCCCGGAATCGAGCTTTTCTGTCGCATGGTCAACAGCAGTTCAACGGCTTGTGTGTTTTTCCCCAGTTGCCCCTGGATTGCCTGTAGCTCTGCGATTAATTTTTTCTGTTTATTAAGCAGTGAGTCAAGCTGATGTTGGTCGATGTGCGAGCGTGACGACAGGCGCTCCAGGCGGGTGTTTTGCCGTTCCAGTTCTTTCAGCGCCTCCAGTTTAATGTCCGAGCGGGTGGTGACGGTAATCAGTTCATTGATTGAGTTGATGGCAATGGCGTGATTCCAGGTGCTGCCCTGCCTTAAATGGAATTCATACTGCCGGAACATTTTTTCCAGGCGCAGGAAAGTGCGAATGCGTTCGTTGATGGGTTGTTCGTATGTAATTAATTCGGTCACGATGGATGTGTTAGCTCAGATCAATGGGCAATTTTGGCACATCTTAGCGCATACGCAAACTAACCGGGCTGATTTCCGACTGCCATTGACATATATTGCTGATGCAAGCGATCAACAATATTGCGCATGTCCTCAAGATTACCATTGTTATAGATTATGTCATCAGCGCATTGTAGACGACGGTCGCGGTCGACCTGCTGGTGCATAATGGCTCTGATCTCTTGTTCGGAGCGGTCATCACGCTGTCGGGTTCGCTGAATTCTTACTTCATCATCGGCGTCAACAACCAGAATCCGGTCAACCAGGTCGGTGAAATTGGTTTCCAGCAACAGGGGAATGCTCAGAATAATGTAAGCATCGTGCTCGGCCTGCTCAGTTTCCTGCAACATTTTCTGCTTGATTCTGGGATGAAGAATGTTTTCCAGGACGGCTTTTTTCTCCGGATCAGAAAAAATAAGCCGGGCTATTTTTTTTCGGTCAAGCTCACCCTCGGCATTGATGAACTCATCGCCCAGTAGCTGCCTAATGTCCTTGAAGCTATCAGTGCCCGGTCGGGTCAACTGGTGTGAAATCTGATCGGCGTCAATGACCGTCACGCCCAGCTGGGAAAAGAGTTCGGCAACGGTTGATTTGCCGCTGCCGATGCCGCCGGTCAGGCCGATTTTCAGCATTATTGAAGGGAGGAGAGATAAAGCCGGTTAATATCATGGCCCCACATCAGCGCAATCCAGCCCGCCACGGCCAGATAGGGACCGAAGGGAATGGGCTGCTGCCGCTTGGTGGCACCGGTAATCAGCATGACAATGCCGGTGACGGCGCCCACCACCGAGGAGAGCAGAATGATCTGCGGCAGCAGCTCCCAGCCCAGCCAGGCACCCAGTGCGGCCAATAGCTTGAAGTCGCCGAAGCCCATGCCTTCCTTGCCGGTGACGATTTTGAACAGCTGATACACCGTCCAGAGAATCATGTAGCCGAGCATGGCACCGATCAGGCTGGACTGAATATCGGTAAACACGCCGAAAAAAGAGATCAGCAGACCGAACCAGAGCAGCGGCAGGGTAAGGTCGTCGGGCAGCAACTGCTTGTCGTAATCGATCACGGTCAGGGCAATCAATGTCCAGGTCAGAATCAAGCCAAACAGCGTTTCCAGGCTCACGCCAAACTGTAATGCCACCACCACCGATAACAGGCCGGTAATCAGCTCGATAATCGGGTAGCGCGGCGAGATGGCTACGCCGCAGGACGAACATTTGCCTTTGAGGAAAACATAGCTCAGCACTGGAATGTTCTCCCAGGCGCGGATTTTGTGGCCACAATGTGGGCAGGCCGAGCGGGGTTTAGCTAAGGAGAGCTGCTGGAGTTTCTCATCGATCCCGGCATCACCCAGTTCCAGGTACTCGTGGCATTGCATGCGCCAGTCACGCTCCATCATGGCAGGCAGCCGATAGATGACCACATTCAGAAAGCTGCCAACACACAGGCCTAATACAGTTACAGCGGTATAAAACAGCCAGGGTGTGGTTTCAAAAACGTTTAGAATTTCCATGCTCGAATAGCCTATTGTGAAACCACTTCGCCCATCTTGAAAATCGGCAGATACATGGCAATAACCAGGCCACCAATGACGACCGCTAGAAAGGCCATGATGATCGGCTCCATCAGGGTGGTAAGGTTGTCTACAGAATCATCCACGGCGGATTCGAAATATTCGGCGACCTTGGCGAGCATGGAGTCGAGTGCACCGGATTCCTCACCGATGCCGACCATCTGGATCAGCATATTAGGGAAAAGGTCGGGCCTTTGCGACAGACTGGATTGCAGTGTTGAACCCTGTGCTATGTCATCACGAATAGCCAGAATGGCCTTTTTGTAAACGATATTGCCGGAGGCGCCGGCCACTGAATCCATGGCATCCACCAGCGGCACGCCGGCGGCAAACATGGTCGACAGCGTCCGGGCAAATCGAGCCACCGCCGAGCTGTGGGTCAGGCCGGAAATCAGCGGCATTTTTAGATACAACTTGTCCAGGTTTTCATTGAATTTTCTGGAACGTTTTTTGGTTTCCGAAAAAGCGACAAAGATCGCCACCAGTATCACCCCGACGATCCAGCCGTCTGAAGTCATGAACTCGGACATCTCGACCACCATCTGGGTGAACGCGGGCAGCTCGGAGCCGAAACTGGCAAACATGTCCTTAAATGTGGGTACCACGAATACCAATAGAATGACCGATACAATAGTCGCGACAACAAGCACGGAAATCGGATAGGTCATCGCTTTCTTGATTTTTTTCTTCAATGCTTCAGTTTTTTCCTTGTAGGTCGCTACTTTCTCCAGCAGCGTTTCCAGCGCACCCGACTGTTCACCGGCATCGACCAGATTGACAAACAGGTCATCGAAATAAAGAGGGTGCTCCCCCATGGCAGTGGCCAGTGTATTACCGCCTTCGACGCTGGCTTTGATCTGCATGATCAGTTCGGTCATGCTGGGGTTGGAGTGGCCCTGGCCGACAATATCGAAGGACTGTACCAGCGGCACACCGGCTTTCATCATGGTCGCCAGCTGGCGACTGAATACCGCAATGTCAGCGGGGGTGATTTTTTTGCCGCCGGATTTTTTCTTCTGTTTTTTTATCTTCCCCGGCCTGGCGGTGACGCCCTGCTTCTTCAATTCAGCTTTGACCGCCTCAATATTAGCCGCCATTTTTACGCCCTTGAGAATTTTTCCCTGTTTGTTGGTGCCTTCCCAGGAAAAAGAGGTGATGGTTGAAGTTTTAGCTTTTGCTGTAGCCATTGTTGATTACCTTTTGATTAGTCCTGGGTGACACGGTTGATTTCTTCAAGGCTGGTCACGCCGGAAACCACTTTAATAATTGCAGACTGGCGTAAATTATTGACCCCGTCTTTCTGCGCCTGATCAGCAACATCCAGGGCGGTACCGTTCTCCATGATGATGCGGCCTATGGCTTCTGATATGGGCATCACCTGGTAAATGCCTACCCGGCCCTTGTAGCCGTTATCGCAGGCGTCACAGCCCACCGCCTTGTAGAGGGTGGGTTTAGCCTTGATCTGCTCATCGGTAAAGCCCTCTTCCCGCAGCACGGCTTCCGGAATGTCATGCACCGCTTTGCACTTTTCGCACAAGCGCCGACCCAGGCGCTGGGCAATGATCAGATTGACGGCGGCGGCAATATTAAACGGCGGCACGCCCATGTTCACCAGGCGCGCCAGGGTCAGCGGTGCATCGTTGGTGTGCAGGGTAGACATCACCATGTGGCCGGTCTGCGCGGCCTTGATGGCAATTTCAGCGGTGGCCAGGTCACGAATCTCACCGACCATGATGATGTCAGGATCCTGACGCAGGAAGGCGCGCAGCGCGGCTTCGAAAGTCATGCCGGTTTTTTCGTTAACGTTGACCTGATTTATGCCTTCCAGGTTGATTTCCACCGGATCCTCGGCGGTGGAGATGTTGGTGTCTTCGGTATTGAGAATGTTCAGGCCGGTGTAGAGCGAGACGGTTTTACCACTGCCGGTCGGCCCGGTCACCAGAATCATGCCATAGGGATTGGACAGGGCATTCATGTAATGCTCTTTCTGGTCGGGTTCATAGCCCAGCATGTCGATGCCGAGCGAGGCGCTGGACGGATCGAGAATACGCATCACCACCTTTTCGCCGAACAGCGTGGGGCAGGTATTCACACGAAAATCGATAGCCTTGTTCTTGGAAATTTTCAGCTTGATACGGCCGTCCTGCGGCACCCGGCGTTCGGCGGTATCCATCTTTGACATCACTTTCAGGCGGGCGGCCATTTTCATGCTCAGGCCAATCGGGGGAGAGGCAACCTCGCGTAACACCCCGTCAATGCGGAAACGCACCCGGTATCGCTTTTCATAAGGTTCGAAATGAAGGTCGGAGGCGCCTTTTTTGATGGCATCGAGCAGCATCTTGTTGATGAATTTGACCACCGGGGTGTCATCAATGTTGGAGCCGGTATCCTCGTCGTCCCTGGGCGCTTCATCGGTATCGGTGAACTCAAGGTCTTCGAGGCCGTCGTCCAGCATCTCGTCCATGGCGTCGCCTTCATCCAGCAGTTTCTCGATGATGCCGGAAAGCTTGTCGACTTCCACCAGCACCGCTTCGGTATTGGTGCCGGTCTGAAATTTGATGTCATCAATGGCGGCCAGATTGGTGGGATCGGAAATGCCAACATACAGGCGGTTGCCGCGTTTGAATAGCGGCAGGGCATGGTGTTTTTCAATCAGCTTGTCATCGACCAGGTCTTTGGGAATGATGTCCATATCCAGTGCATTGAGGTCGAATACCGGCAGGCCGAATTCAACAGAGGCCTCCATGGCGATCTTTTTCGCCGACAGTATTTTGTTGTTAACCAGGTACTGGGTAAAGGTTGTCCTGGCTTCGCGCGCGCCCTTTATTGCCTCAATGGCTTTGGCTTCGTCGAGCAGGCCGTCATTGACGAGTTTACGCGAAAGGCCCTGAAGTCGTAGTTCTGCAGACATAAGTGAATGACGGTTCCGTTATTTTATAGGTTCTGGTCGAGTTTCAGTTGCGCGATGGATGCAACTACATACCCATGAAGCATAGCCGAAAACTAATTAAATTGTGATATTCAGAGGGGGTATTGGGTAAATTTTACAGGCCATAAAAAACCCGGCAAGCCAGGTTTTTTATGTAGTTGGATGACGGCTATCAGGGCCTGGACAATGTCTGGGTAATACTGGCATCGGTTTTGAGTGTAACGGTGATTTTATAGCATTGAGTGATATCAGCGCAGGTACCGGCTTCAACTTCATAGTTGTACTTGTCTTCATCGCCGCTGGGTTTCCAGTCCAGAGCCGCCAGGCCGTTCGCACCGGGAGGGATAAATTCGCCTGCCAGATAAGTGTCATTTTCGTAGAAGTAGGCATCTTCAAAACCGGCCAGGGTCACCGCGTTCTGTTTGGCGACACCATGCTGGCTGGTTGTAATATAGCTGCTATATGCCGGAACAGCTATAGAGGCCACTATGCCGATGATGGCGACCACAATCATCAGTTCTATCAGAGAGAAACCCTGAGCGTAATGTACTTTTTTCATCTAGGCACTCCTTTCAACTTTGTATTGTACGGATTATGCAACAAATTTTAGTGTATGTAAGTTTATTAGTTAAACTTTATGACTGAAAGGGTGATTTTTCCCGATCAATCTTATTTTATGACCAGATGTGTGGTTG
The DNA here is from genome assembly GCA_032251315.1 of Gammaproteobacteria bacterium. Lineage (GTDB taxonomy): Bacteria > Pseudomonadota > Gammaproteobacteria > SZUA-229 > SZUA-229 > LH-M37. Next base: position 4,991 of record JAVVEE010000005.1, on the reverse strand, counting down.
ATATTTTATCGCTTTGAAACATAAACATATCTATTAAAAATATAAAAAAACGTTTTTAGTGGAAAAAAGTATCATACAGACAGTTCTTTTCATATACATCAATGCTATAAATTTTAGATATTACTTCAGATAAGGTATAAAACATACTATCGAGGATCGGACGAGAAAGAACGGATTAAACACGATTAGTCAGCGCGTCTTATCAGAATATTTTGTTACAGGTACGATGGCAAGATGTGCGGCTTATCTGGGGGTATTCTTAGAGAAGTTATAAATGAATACTGGGGAAAAGAAGAAGGGGAGTCGTTGCCGGCTCCCCTTCTTTTCTACAACTAATGTTGTTAAATACTACTCAGTGATGTTACAAAACACTCTTAGTAGTTGTAGCAGCGCCTTTGTAGGCTGGTGAAGTAATTACAACAGGGGTGGTGGCAGAAGTTGCAAGTGGACCACCAGTAATTCCGACCACACCAGTAGCATCAACAACCGCTCCAGCATAAGCAGGATCACCAGAAGGCGCTTTTGAGTTAGTGGTGGCGTTCAGATAGGTGACCCATTGTGCATTAGTTGCTACATCAGCATTTAAAGCACCGCCGATCGCTGTAACTGGAAGACCTAAAGCAGACTGTGATTTGAATTTAGAATGCTCATTTTTGATAATGCGGAACGCTTCATCAGCATTACTGATGGTTTTAGTTACGTTTGAAGTATCAATATAGCTATTGTATGAAGGGATCGCGATGGATGCCAGAATGCCGATAATGGCAACTACGATCATGAGCTCGATCAGGGTAAAACCTTGTTGTACTTGTTTCATGTTTATTCCTCTTTCAAAAAGATTCGGATGGTAATGGGTGGTTATTTTGTTTATTTAAAACCCCATCACTGGGATTGCTATATATAAAGCAGTTGCTGTGCCAGTTTTTATTAATGGGTTAAAAGTTCTTATGTAACAAAAAGATATGTATTTTCAGGTGTTCGTAAAAAGCATGGCTGACATGACGTTAATGTAAAATTGTGACAATTTTGTAATACATTCTTTCTCCAGCAGGAATCGTTTGCATTGGCAGGTCGAGATAGCTTGCAGATTTGCAGCGAATGTTGAAAAATTCCCCTGAAAATAAAGCAGGGGTTATTGATGATAGTTCTAGATATTTCCAGAAAACAGGCCTTTCTCGCACATCTGGCCGTCAGTGCCACGGTGTTCGCCGTTATTTCCGGCCTGATTATTTTTTACTGGTTTCCCGATTACTATTTTTATCTCGATGGCGGTATCCAGGGCGTGGCGACGATATTTTTCGTCGATGTGGTGCTCGGACCCGGTTTGACTTTGCTGGTGTTCAAGCCGGGGAAAAAGAACCTGAAATTTGATATGGCGGTCATTGTGCTCTTGCAGCTATCGGCATTAGTCTGGGGGGTGAAAAATGTTTATACAGAAAGGCCCGGTGCAACGGTATTTTATCTGGGTAAATTCAGCTGCCTTACCCAAAGCGATATCCGTGACATGGATATGCCGGCTATTTCTGCAGGGCCGAGTGGTGAGCAGAGGCTGGCATTTCTGCAACGACCGGACAGCATTGATGAGTTTCTGGAATTTTCAAAACAGGCTTTTGCACGGCAAAGTTCGGCAATTTATTATTACGGGGAGAAAATGGTGCCTCTGGACGAACGCGTGGTATCCCGGTTGCCAAACTACAAGCTTAATTTGTCGGCGCTGGTATCAGAAAATGAGCCGGCTGCTGCAAAAGTAAGAGATTATCTTGCCCGTCATGAGGAGGATGTCGAGCATATCCATTTAATGCCATTGACCTGTCGATATGATTCCGCCATCGCGGTATACGACACGCGCGCGCTGAGAATCATCGATTTAATTGATGTGCAAACAACGTTACAAGCAGAAGCCCAGGATGAGCCTTTGCCGCTCAGGGTTCAGCTTGAAAATTAATCAATTTCCATCTTTTCCAGCCGGTAACGCAACTGCCTCAGGCTGAGCCCCAGGCGTTTGGCGGCGGCGGTTTTGTTCCAGCGGGTTTCTGTCAGGGCCTGGATGATGGCGATTTTTTCCTGCCCGGCTAAATTCATGCTGCCGGGAACTTCGCTGGTCTCCATTATCGGCCGGGGTTTCAGGTGCAGGTCGTGATCGGTGATGACGTTTTTGTCGGCCATGGCCAGGGCACGTTCCAGAATATTCTCCAGTTCGCGGATGTTGCCGGGAAAATCGTAGTCGCTGAGCGCCGAGAGCGCGCTGTCGTCGAGGCGGGGGGCTGAATTTAGTGCCGATTTGTCCGCCAGCGTTTGCAGTATCTGTTCGGCGAGCAGGGGGATGTCTTCGGCGCGTTCGCGCAGGCTGGGCACGCAGAGGTCGATGACATTGATGCGGTAGTACAGGTCTTCCCGGAAGTGGCCGTCTTTGACCTGTGCAGCAAGATCCTTGTGGCTGGCGCTGAGGATGCGCACATCCACCGGGATTTCGTGCGAGGTGCCCAGCGTGCGAATGGCTTTTTCCTGAATGGCGCGCAGCAGTTTCACCTGCATGTGCATCGGCAGCTCGGCGATTTCATCGAGAAACAGCGTGCCGCCGCCGGCGGCCTGAAACAGGCCCTGTTTGTCGACAGTGGCGCCGGTGAAGCTGCCCTTGATGTGGCCGAAAAATTCACTTTCCATCAGTTCCGCCGGGATCGCGCCGCAGTTCACCGGCACAAAGGGGGCCTCGGCGCGGCTGCCCTGCTCGTGGATCATTCGGGCTACACGTTCCTTGCCGGACCCCGACTCACCGTGAATGAACACCGGGGCCTGGCTGCGGGCCAGTTTTTCGATCTGTTTGAGCAGCTGTTTAACCTGGCTGGAGCGGCCGGTGATGCTGGTCGCGGTTGCCGGGTTCTGCTCAATGGTGCCGGATTTGGTGGCTGCGGAAATCAGGTTGCGCAGAATATGGATATCGACCGGTTTGGAGACAAAATCAAAAGCGCCGGCTTTCAGCGCTTTCACCGCCGATTCCATGTTGCCGTGGGCGGTGATGACGGCGATGGGCAGGGCGGGGTGATTGGCCTGGACATACTCAACCAGCTCGATGCCGTTGCCATCGGGCAGGTGCATGTCGGTTAAGCATAGATCAAAGCTCTCTTTTTTGAGCAGCGCATAAGCGCCGGCGACGGTATAGGCCGAACGGGTCTGAAAGCCCATGCGCATCAGGGTGATCTCAATCAGTTCACAGATGTCGGGTTCATCGTCGATGATGAGCACATGTTTGCTAGCCATAGTTAGAGTGGATTTTCCATTATCTGTTGTTCTTGTTCTTGAATGGCCGGGCCCCGGGTCGGTAGAAAATAAATTCTGAAGCAGCTGCCGTTATCAGGCCGGGCAATGTGTTTGATTTTAGCACGATTGTTTTCCGCCATTTCCTTGATGATGTACAGCCCGAGGCCGGTGCCTTCGTTACTGGTGGTGTAAAAAGGCTCGAAGATGTGAGCCTCGATGTCTTCGGCGATACCGTGGCCGTTATCGATGATATCGACCACAGGTTGCTGCGTCTGCTCAGCAATGCATGCGTGCAGTTTGATGCTGAGCTGAGAACTGTCGAGGCCGGAGTGGTTGACGGCATTGGCGCACAAATTCCAGAAAATCTGATAGAGCTGATCGGGATCGAACAATATGGCGATTGATTCCGGTGCAACCTCGATCTCTATCTGCGGCGCATTCATGCCATGGGAAGGGCAGAATTCACGTTTGAATTGAACCAGCCAGTTCTTCAGGTTAATGATTTCAGGTTTGTGCGCGGGCTTTCGCGAGAGCTGCAGGACATTGTTGACCACGCCGTTGAGTCGCTGGGTGTGGTTGATAATAATGCGGGCCAGCTTTAGATTCTCCGGCTCAGCGGTGGACTCTTCCAGCAATTGCGAGGCGTGTTGAATGGCCGCCAGAGGGTTGCGAATTTCGTGGGCGATGCTGGCGGTGAGTCGCCCCAGCGAAGCCAGTTTGACCTGCTGAAAACGCTGGTTCAGCTGGCTGGCATCTTCCAGAAAGACCAGCGTCTGCCCCTGTGCGCCACGGTCTTTTTCGATGGCACTGAATCCGGGCTGAATATCGGGCAGGCCGTGGCTCTGTTCAACAGGGGGCTGTAAATACTCGTGGCTCGTCTGCCAGTCGGTAAAGCGTTCATGCAAAGCGGGCGAGATCGTTTTTAATGGCGTCGCAGGGGGTATTTCCACATGCCCCAGAATGCTCTCGGCGGCGTTGTTCGACATCAATATGTTGCCCTCGGGTGAGAGCACGAGAATGCCGGTGCGCATGCTGCGAATGATATGCTCGTTTAGCTGGGTGGCGGTTTCCAGCTCGCGTCCCTGATTGTCGGCCAGTTGCTCTGTCTCTCGCATTTGGCGTGAAAAATTGGAAGTGACAAAAGCAAAGCCGAAGATTACCAGCCCCAGAATACCGGAAGGGACATAGCTGGGCTGGAATTCCGGAATCGCCAGCTGCGAATAGATTTGATTGCCCAGAATCGCCAGCGTGGCTACAGCGGCAAATAGCAGGGTGAGTCGCCGGGGCATGAACAGGCTGGTCATGGAAATGTTGATGATCAGCAGCATTCCCAACCCGGACTTCACCCCACCGAAGGCGTGGGTAAGAGCAACGATAATGGCAATGTCTAGACAGGTCAGGATGATGGCCTGTGTTTGCAGGCCGGGTTTTCGCCGATGAATAAACGCAATGAAGACCACAAACGAGGATAGATAAAGCAGGGCGGTGATAAAAAACAGAACCGGCTGAAAATCGTCGGCGGGGACGAACATCTCTACCCAGTTATTCAGATAAACCACCAGAATAAATAGCGCCAGCGTGCCCCGGTAGTAATTAAACTGACGAAGTCGATGCCAGCCCGGATTAGGTGGTGCGGCGGTGGCGGTATGCGGGGTGACTGTAATCATGACTCGATCAGATTGTGGATAAGGAGGGGTTATTATGCATTTCTTCTTGGGCTCTCTGATAAAATC
>JAVVEE010000004.1:38246-60522 GCA_032251315.1 Gammaproteobacteria bacterium | reverse complement strand
CTGGAAGACAAAACCAAGATCTCTCACATGCGGTCGAGACGACGTTTGTTTATAGCTTACACGGCCAAAACTCATTTTATAAAACATTCTCAACCCACCCCCAAGCTGCTTTTTTCGCCAGCCATCTAGTACAATAGACCCCTTCAAATTCAACACTGGTAGCCCCATGCAAAGCCTCCACACCAGCCACATTAAAAGCCTGCCGCTGCTCCACCGGGGCAAAGTCCGCGATATTTATGACATTGATGACGACCACATGCTGATCGTGACCACCGACCGCGTGTCTGCTTTCGATGTGGTCATGCCCAATTCCATCACCGGCAAGGGGCGGATTCTCAATGAAGTCACCATCTTCTGGATGAACAAGCTGGCGCACATCATTCCCAATCAGCTCAGCGAGCTGGCGCTGGAGGATGTGCTGGAAGATGCCGATGAGCGTGCCGAGGTGGCGGAGCACGCCATGGTCGTGAAGAAGCTCAAGGCGCTGCCGGTTGAGGCCATTGTGCGCGGCTATCTGATTGGTTCGGGCTGGAAGGATTATCAGGCCACCGGTGCAGTCTGCGGCATAGAGTTACCCGCCGGACTTCAGCTGGCCGACCGCCTGCCCGAGCCGATCTATACCCCCTCTTCCAAGGCAGCGGCCGGAGAGCATGACGAGAATATCGACTTTGCCAAAACCGAGGAACTGCTGGGCAGTGAGCTGGCGGCGCAGGTTCGCGAGGTCAGCCTTCAGCTGTATAAAGAGGCCGACGATTACGCGCGCGAACGCGGTATTATTATCGCCGATACCAAATTTGAGTTCGGCCTGGACAGGAGCGGCAAGCTCACCCTGATCGATGAGGTGCTGACCCCGGACTCGTCTCGCTTCTGGCCCGCTGACCAGTACCAGCCGGGGGTTAGTCCGCCCAGTTTTGACAAGCAGTTTATCCGCGATTATCTGGAAACACTGGACTGGGACAAGACCCCGCCGGGCCCTGTTCTGCCCGAGGACATCGTGCACAAATCCGCGCAGAAATATCAGCAGGCCAAAGAGCTGCTCACCCGCTAAACAATGCGTGGCATTTTCGTCACCGGCACCGATACCGATGTCGGCAAAACCCGCATCGCCGCCGCGCTCGCCAGACAGCTGAGCGCGCAGGGCGTCACGGTGGTGCCGCGCAAGCCGGTGGAGTCCGGCTGCGGTAAATCCGATGGCGAACTTATTCCCACCGACGCCCTCGCCCTCCAGCTTGCCGCCGACTATGCGGGCGAGCTGTCTGAAGTCTGCGCTTACCGCTTTGAAGCCGCCCTGTCGCCGGTGCGCGCCGCGCGCCTGAGCGGGAAAACAGTTACGATTGAAAATTTACGGCGTGCCTGCGCCTCTGGGGATGAAAACAATTTTATGCTGGTGGAGGGTGCCGGCGGCTTCTATTCGCCGCTGGCCGGGGATGGACTCAATGCGGATCTCGCCGAGTCGCTGCTGCTGCCGGTTTTGCTGGTAGCGGATGATCGCCTCGGCTGCATCAACCAGATTCTGCTCAGCGCCGAAGCCATTGCCAATCGCGGGCTGCAACTGGCGGCCATTGTGCTGAATGCGACTACGCCACAAGCACCGACAGGCATGGACAATGCCCAGGACTTACGCGAGCTTATTGATGCGCCCGTGTATTGCGTGGTTTATGACCCGCACGGCGAAGCAAATCTTACCGGGCTGTGCAGCCGATTGCTGGCACTGTAGTTATGCGGTTAATTTTATTAAACCTGTCTGGCGGCGCGCCATAAACATCAGGCAACAGTATTTTGCGGAGAGTGGCGGGCAATAAACTTTTTCGATTATTTTCACATGCCCATAAAAAAACCACGCGCAATGCACGTGGTTTTTCACTCATCGCCAAGGCTTTAGCTTACTGAGATTAATTCCACCTTGAATACCAGTGTGGCATTAGGCGGTATTACGCCGCCTGCACCTGCCGCGCCGTAGCCCAGCTCAGGCGGGATGGTCAGTTTGCGTGTGCCGCCGACTTTCATGCCTGCTACACCCTGCTCCCAACCCGCAATAACTCGACCGCCACCGATTTTGAAACTGAAAGTTTCATCGCGGTTATGGCTTGAATCGAACTGGGTGCCGTCGGTTAACCAGCCGGTGTAATGCACTTCAACGGTCATACCTGCGGTTGCTTCTTCGCCTTCACCCACAATCTGATCTTCAATCTGTAGTTCTTCTGACATAGTAACCTCGTCTAATTGTTAAAAAAGGGGAGCATCGCTCCCCTTTTTTCAGACCGTATTCAATGTTGAATTATTTGTAATATTCAATCATTTTTTCAAGTGATACGGGCTTGATTTTCGAGGCATTACCGGCTGAGCCGAATGCTTCGAAACGTGCCTTACAAATATCCTTCATTGCAGCGGTCGATTCTTTCAGGAATTTACGCGGATCGAAGTTCGAAGGGTTTTCAGCCAGATGCCTGCGCACTGCCCCGGTTGAAGCCATACGCAGATCGGTATCGATATTGACCTTACGTACACCTGACTTGATGCCATTAACAATTTCCTGCACGGGCACGCCGAATGTTTTGCCCATATCACCGCCATAGTTGTTGATGATTTCCAGCCATTCCTGTGGAACCGAAGAAGAACCATGCATTACCAGGTGAGTGTTGGGCAGACGTGCATGAATTTCTTGAATGCGGTCGATGCGCAGCACTTCGCCGGTTGGCTCTTTGGTGAATTTGTAAGCGCCATGCGAGGTGCCGATGGCGATAGCCAGGGCGTCTACGCCGGTTTTTTCAACGAAATCAGCAGCCTCTTCGACACTGGTCAGGAGCTGATCCATATCCAGTTTGCCTTCAGCGCCGTGACCATCTTCTTCACCCATTTCACCGGTTTCCAGTGAACCCAGACAGCCCAGCTCGCCTTCAACTGAAACGCCACAGGCATGGGCCAGTTTCACTACTTCGCGAGTCACATCAACATTATATTCATAACTGGAAGGCGTTTTCATGTCGGCCATCAGCGAGCCATCCATCATCACCGAGCTGAAGCCGGACTGGATAGAACGAATGCATACCGCCGGTTCTGAACCGTGATCCTGATGCATAACAACGGGGATATGAGGATACATTTCCACTGCTGCGGAAATCAAATGACGCAGGAAGGGTTCGCCTGCATAAGAGCGAGCACCGGCAGAACCCTGCATGATGACCGGACTGTCAGTTTCGTCAGCAGCCTGCATGATGGCATGCACCTGCTCCATATTATTTACATTGAAGGCGGGCATGCCGTAGCTATTTTCAGCAGCATGATCCAGTAATTGGCGTAGTGAAATTAAAGCCATGGTTTTATCTCCTAATTAATAAAATTTAATTTTGCGTTACGCGCACATCACCAATGGTGACAACTTTCATTGCATTGGTTCCGCCCGCCTCTTTACCCAGAAAATCCCCCCGGGTGATGATAATTAGATCGCCTTCTTTGACAACCCCTTTGTTGGTCAACAGACCAGCCACTTTCGAGCTGATATTGTACGGACCAATCTGGGTAAAATCGATGCTCAATGGATAAACGCCACGATACAGAGTGACCTTACGTCGCGTTTTCTCAATCGGTGACAGGGCATAAATCGGGATGCCCGAGCTGATACGCGACATCCATAATACCGTTGACCCTGACTCTGTCAATGCGCTGATGGCATCAACATTCAGATGATTCGCCGTATACATTGCAGACATGGCGATGGCTTCGTCAACCCGGTTGAAGGTTAAATTTGCGCGGTGATCCGATTTCATCACTCGCGGATGTTTTTCCGCAGATTCACAGATCCGGCTCATGGCCTGCACCACTTTTACCGGATAACGCCCTGCGGCAGTTTCACCGGACAGCATTACCGCATCGGTGCCGTCGTGCACGGCGTTGGCCACATCAAATACTTCGGCGCGGGTGGGAATCGGATTTTCAATCATCGATTCCATCATCTGGGTGGCGGTAATCACAATCCGGTCACGGGCACGGGCGCGCTGTATCAGATCTTTCTGAATGGCCGGCAGCTCGGCATCACCGACCTCAACGCCCAGATCACCCCGGGCCACCATAATGGCGTCAGAGGCCTCGATGATTTCATCAATCTTGTCCAGCGCTTCGGCACGCTCTATTTTCGCGACGATGCTGCCGTAGCCACCGGCTTCCCGCAGCAGCCTGCGCGCTTCATTGACTTCAGCAGCATTACTGACAAATGAGATGGCGACGTAATCGGCCTGGATGTCGGCGGCCGCCTTGATGTCTTCTCTGTCCTTGTCGGTGAGCGCAGGCGCGGACAGTCCGCCACCCAGCAGATTAATGCCTTTCTTGTCTGAAAGCTCGCCGGTTTGCAGCACGATGCAGTGAATCTTCGAGCCTTCCACGCTCTCCACATCCAGGGTCATGCGGCCATCATCGAGCAGCAGGGTATCGCCGGGTTTGACATCGTCAACCAGGCTTTTATAGGTTATCCCTACCGCCTCATTAGTGCCTGCGGCCGGATCCATATCGGCATCAAGAGTAAATCTGTCACCCTTGATGAGGGTTACTTTTTTATCCACAAAACGCTCGGTTCGAATCTTGGGGCCCTGCATATCCGCCAGCACACCCACCACTCGACCCTGTTTTTCAGCACATTCCCGCACTATCTCGGCGCGCCTTTTCTGCTCCTCATGTGAACCATGAGAAAAATTCAGCCTTACAACATCCACACCAGCGCGAACCAGTTCGTCGATGACTTCATAATCATCACTTGCCGGTCCCAATGTTGCGACTATTTTTGTTCTACGCATTATTACCTCTTAAATTAAATACGGGCGCATCTTATTGCGCCCGTATTCCGCAATGCTGTTATTCGGCGGCGCGCGTCTCTAACATGGCAACAGCGGGTAAAGTCTTGCCTTCAAGATACTCAAGGAAGGCGCCGCCGGCGGTGGAAATGTATGACACCTTGTCATAAATATCGTACTTCTGAATGGCGGCAATAGTATCGCCGCCACCGGCCAGACTGAAGCCATCGGCCTCAGCAATCGCCATGGAGATGGTTTTGGTGCCTTCGCCGAATTGATCGAACTCAAACACGCCAACCGGGCCGTTCCAGATAATGGTGCCGGCTTTTTTTATGATCTCCGCAAGCTCTTTGGCTGAATCGGGGCCGATATCAAAAATCATATCGTCGTCTTCGACCTCATCCGCTTTTTTCAAAGTTGCTTCGGCTGTTTCCGAAAATTCTTTCGCACAGACCACATCGGTGGCGATAGGAATGATGGCACCGCGTTTCTGCATTTTTTCTATCAGCGCTTTTGCGGTATCCACCAGATCATCTTCACACAGGGACTTGCCGACGTTGTGCCCCATGGCTTTCAGGAAAGTGTTGGCGATGCCGCCGCCCACTACCATCTGATCCACTTTTTCAGACAGCGCTTCCAGCACGGTCAGTTTTGTCGATACTTTCGAGCCGCCCACAATCGCCACCATCGGACGCGCCGGGTTAGCCAGCGCTTTATCCAAACTTTCTAATTCATTGGCCAGCAACAAACCGGCACAGGCTGTCGGCGCAAATTTGCCGACACCGTGAGTGGATGCCTGGGCGCGATGCGCGGTACCGAATGCATCCATGACGAAAATATCACACAGCGCTGCGTATTTTTTCGCCAGCGTTTCGTCATCTTTTTTCTCACCTTCATTAAAGCGTACATTTTCCAGCAAAACCACTTCGCCTTCGGCGACTACGGGTGCATTATCCAGATAATCCTTTACCAGACGAACCTCTTTTCCCAGCTTGTCGGCCATGACTTCAGCGATAGGCTGCATGGAGTTTTCTTCATCGGCCTTGCCCTCTTCCGGACGGCCACGATGAGACATGACCATCACTTTGGCGCCGGCATTGGCACACAGGGCAATGGTGGGCATGGATGCGGTAATGCGTGCATCGGAGGTTACTTTGCCATTTTTAACCGGTACATTTAAATCCGAGCGAATCAGTATGCGCTTACCTTGCAGATCGAGATCAGTCAATTTAATGAAGGCCATGTTTAACTCCTGAGTATGGATTAATTTAAAAACTGTTTGTTAAGTCCTGATGACAGCGCTTAACGAACAACTCTCAAAAACTATGTTTTCTTATAACTTAACCAGCCCGGATCACCGGGCTGGTTAAAGGCATTCTCTAATAGCAGCTAAATAAAGATTTATTTACCCGCCAAATAAGCGAGGGACTCTGTTCGCGAGCAAGGCGCAGGCCTGTTTTGAAAACGGAGTGTGCATGTGCACATGAGTATTTCAAAACAGGACTGCAACGCCGCTCCCGGACAAAAGATCCGCTTATTTTAGTTCGCAGCGATGTGCTCTACAAAACGCATCATATTGCAGGTATAACCGTATTCATTGTCATACCAGGAAACCACTTTCACGAAAGTGCCGTCCAGTGCAATACCGGCTTCGGCATCAAAGATGGATGAAAAACCAACACCGCGGAAATCAGTCGAAACTACTTTCTCATCGGTGTAGCCCAGAGTGCGGCTCATGTCGCCCGACTCGGAAGCCGCTTTCATGGCAGCACAGATGTCAGCGTAGGAGGCTTCTTTTTCCAGCTCAACAGTCAGGTCAACGACTGACACGTCTGAAGTCGGTACGCGGAAAGCCATACCGGTGAGTTTGCCGTTTAGCTCAGGCAAGACTACGCCTACTGCTTTAGCCGCACCGGTTGAGGAGGGGATTATGTTTTCCAGAATACCACGACCACCGCGCCAGTCTTTAGAAGAAGGACCGTCAACGGTTTTCTGTGTAGCAGTGGCAGCATGTACTGTAGTCATCAGACCACGTTTGATGCCCCATTTGTCATTCAGCACTTTGGCCACAGGTGCCAGACAGTTGGTAGTACAGGAAGCGGCGGAAACAATGGCCTGACCTGCATATTCGTTGTGGTTAACACCGTAGACGAACATGGGTGTGCCATCTTTGGAAGGTGCAGATTGAACAACTTTTTTAGCACCTGCATCGATGTGCTTCTGGCAGCTCTCTTCGGTGAGGAAGAAACCGGTACAGTCGATAACGATATCCGCGCCCACGTCGCCCCATTTCAGCTCGGCAGGGTCACGTTCTGCAGTCAGGCGAATTTTCTTGCCATCAACGATCATTGCACCTGCTTCAGCCGAAACAGTGCCGCCAAAACGGCCGTGTACTGAATCGTATTTCAGCATGTAGGCCAGATAATCCGCATCCAGCAAGTCATTGATGCCGACAATTTCAATGTCTTTAAATTCTTTATGTACTGCACGGAAAACCATGCGCCCGATACGGCCAAAACCGTTGATACCGACTTTAATAGTCATAAGTATTTCTCCAGATATTTTTCAAAAATTAAAATTCAAACGTAAATATTTACAGGATTGATTCAACTGTCTTCACCACATTTTCCACGGTGAAGCCAAATTCTTTGAACAGCTGGTCAGCAGGTGCCGACTCACCGAAGCGATCGATACCGACGACGGCATCTGCATATTTGTACCAGCCGTCGGTCACTGCGGCTTCGACTGCGACAGTAGGTGTGCCCTTGCTCAGCACTGAAGCACGGTAATCCGCATCCTGCGCATCAAACATATTAGTCGAAGGCATGGAAACCACGCGAATCTTCTTGCCCGACATGGCTTCTGCCGCGCCCATGGCCAGTGCCACTTCGGAACCGGTGGCAATGATGACTGCATCCGGCGCACCGTCGCAATCTTTCAGGATGTAACCGCCTTTGGCGATGTCACTGATCTGCGCTTCGGTGCGCGTCTGATGCGGCAGACCCTGGCGTGAGAATATCAATGTGGAAGGACCGTCCTTACGCTCGATGGCCTGCGCCCAGCAAACCGCTGACTCAACCGCATCACAGGGACGCCATACCGCCATATTAGGGATCATGCGCAGGGTAGGAATCTGCTCGACGGGCTGATGGGTCGGGCCATCTTCACCCAGACCGATGGAGTCATGGGTGAACACGAAGATGCTTTGAATTTTCATCAATGCCGCCATGCGCAGGGCGTTACGCGCATATTCGGAGAACATCAGGAAAGTAGCGCCGAAAGGAAGCAGACCGCCATGCAACGTAATACCGTTCATGATGGCCGACATACCGAATTCACGCACACCGTAATTCACGTAGTTAGCGTCCTCATTACTGCACATGGGCTTGTAACCGGACCATTCTGTCAGGTTGGAACCGCCCAGGTCGGCAGAACCGCCGAACAGTTCGGGGACGACGGGCGCGTAGGCTTCGATAGCGGCCAACGAGGCCTGACGTGTCGCCGGACTTTTCGCTTCGGCATCAACAGCAGCAATAAAGGCAGCTGATTTAGCGGCCCAGTCTGCGGGCAGATCACCGGCCATGCGGCGTTCGTACTCGGCAGCCAGCTCAGGATAAGCAGCCTTGTAGGCGGCAAATTTTTCATTCCAGGCCGCTTCAGCTTTAGCGCCCTTGTCTTTGGCATTCCAGCTGGCATAGATATCAGTTGGTACTTCAAAGGCATCGTGATCCCAGCCCAGGGCGGCCTTGGTCAGGTTGATTTCTTCCTGACCCAGCGGGGCACCGTGAGAGGCGTGGCTGCCGGATTTGTTGGGCGAGCCGAAACCAATGGTGGTTTTGCAGCAGATCATGGTGGGCTTGTCGGTCATGGCCCTGGCCATTTCGATGGCCTTGGCAATTGCCTGCGGGTCATGTCCGTCGATATTAGGCAGTACGTGCCAGCCATAGGCTTCGAAGCGTTTTGGCGTGTCATCGGTAAACCAGCCTTCAACGTGACCGTCGATGGAAATACCGTTGTCATCCCAGAAGGCGATCAGTTTGCCCAGGCCCAGAGTGCCGGCCAGTGAACAGGCTTCGTGGGAAATGCCTTCCATCAAACAGCCATCACCTAAAAACACATAGGTGTTGTGGTCAACAATGTTGTGACCTTTCTGGTTGAAATGAGCCGCCAGTGTCTTTTCGGCAATGGCCATACCAATGCCGTTGGTGATGCCCTGCCCCAATGGACCAGTGGTGGTTTCAACGCCCGGCGTATAACCATACTCGGGATGGCCGGGTGTTTTTGAATGCAACTGACGGAAGTTTTTCAGATCATCGATGGACAGGTCATAACCGGTCAGGTGCAGCAGCGAATAAATCAGCATGGAGCCGTGGCCATTGGACAGCACAAAACGGTCACGGTCGCTCCATTTGGGGTTAGCCGGATTGTGGCGCATATTGTCGTTCCACAATACTTCAGCGATATCCGCCATGCCCATGGGTGCGCCGGGATGGCCGGAATTGGCTTTTTGAACAGCATCCATACTTAGGGCACGAATGGCGTTTGCGAGTTCTTTACGTGAAGGCATACTGCTCTCCGATTAGGTTTTAATGATTTATTGGGTCGCAGCAAACAGGCCCGAAGACGCTGCGCTACATCAAACATTCTTTTCTAATATCAACGAGTTGGACAGCATTAACTACTGCTGCTCAAGCTTACTCTTGACCAAAGAAAAGCACGTATTTTCTCCTAAATCATCGCAATGGGCAAGCTGGCGGTTTCGCGGCCATGACGCGGAGCGTAACTTAATTACTGCTTCCACTTAATAGAGCAACCCATACTGGGGATTTGCTGTTCGGGCCCGTGACCGGTCTCAGCCACCTGCTTCATAGCCTCAATCAGATCGCGCCTCATATCTTCCCCCGCCGCCTCTTTTCCGCTCGCATCCAGACGGCCGCGATACTGCAGCTTAAGGTCTTCGTTATAGCCGAAAAAGTCCGGCGTACAGACTGCGCCAAAAGCCCTGGCTACCTCCTGCGTCTCATCCAGCAGGTAGGGAAACGGGAATTCAAACTCTTCCGCCACCGCCTTCATATTCACAAAAGAGTCCTCTTCGTACTCGCTCGGGTCATTGGACATAATGGCCACGCTATTAACCCCCAGCTTCATGAGTTCACGGGCATCTCTGACCAGACGCTCGCGGATGGCCTTCACGTAGGGGCAGTGATTACAGATAAACATTACCAGCAGCCCCTTTTCACCGCGACACCGCTCAGGTGTCCAGATCTCACCATCTACGCCCGGCAGGGCGAAATCAACAATATCTTTTCCAAACTCACAAACCGGCGTTTCCAGATTCACCATGACGACACCTCTTCTAACTCAGTCAAAAAATAAAGCCGCGGCAGACGCTGACGCCTTGCCGATACGCGGCTTCGAACTTGCCTTCAGTATAACGTCTAATAGTTCGTATCAAGCCGCACGAATAATCTGACATTCGGGCGAGGAAGCTGTCGGGTTTAGGGGGATTGAAGCGAGGTAATGGGAGCGAGCGCAAATTTCCCGGTTTTGAGGCACATAGTGGTCCTACTCAACGAAAAATCGGGGAAATTTGAGCCGCTCTCCCTCTTACGCAGCCGTCATCCTAAATCTGACAGCCTCCCAGGGTGACTCACCCGCATTAAATACAGCCAATATTTTTCTATTTTACGCATTTCATGGCCGATGCAACTATTAAATGCTAAAATAGTCTATTAGCCTCATAATCCATGAATTTCAACGAGCATATCAATGGCAGAGCAAGAAAAGATTAAGAAACCGACACAGCAATCACAGCTTAAGCAGCTGATTGCCAGAGGCAAGGATCAGGGTTACCTGACTTATTCCGAGGTCAATGACCACCTCCCCGAAGGCATTGTAGATCCTTCACAAATCGAAGACATCATCAACACCATCAATGACATGGGCATTCGAGTGTGCGAAATCGCGCCCGAAGCCGAGTCCATGGTGCTGACCGAAAATTCCATCAGCGAAGCCGACGAGGAAGTAACCGAAGAAGCCGTCGCTGCCCTGACCTCAATCGAATCCGAGCTTGGTCGTACCACCGACCCTGTACGCATGTATATGCGCGAAATGGGCACCGTTGAGCTGTTAACCCGTGAAGGCGAAATCGAAATCGCCAAGCGCATCGAAGAAGGCCTGAAGCAGATTCTTGAAGCGCTGGCCACCAACCCTCACACCATCAAACTCACCCTTCAGCTGTGGGAAAAAGTCGAAGCCGGCGACGCACGTCTGACCGATTTGATTGCCGATTTCCATAAGAGCGATGAGGAGCTGGACCGCCTGGCGGCGCTCGCCCTGCAGAATGCCGCGCGCGAAGCTGAACTGGCCGCTGCCGGCAAGCCCAGCGAGAAGGAAGAGGTGGTCAGCACCGCCCTTGATCCGGAAAGAGTTAAAAAACTGATCACCAAGATCAAGCGCGCCTACACCCGCACTGTCAATGCGGTCGAGAAAGGTGACGCGGCTGAAATTCAGAAAGCACGCAGCTCTTTGGCCGATGCTTTCCTGGGCTTTAAATACCAGACTGCATTTGTCATTCGCCTTACCAAGGATCTGCACACCACCATCGATCGCGTCCGCAAACTGGAACGTCATGTTCTGGAGCTGGCGGTGAATCGTGCGCACATGCCACGTAAGCTGATGATTACGACCTTTCCGGAGAACGAGACCAATGCCAAATGGGTTGACAAATACTGCAAAGGTCACGAATATTCAGAAGCTCTCAAGGAGCTGGCACCTGAAATCAAGATCACCCAGCAGAAACTGGCTTTGCTGGAGAGAGAATACGGCCTCAGCATTACCGACATCAAGGAGATCAACCGTAAAATCTCCATCGGCGAAGCCAAAGCCCGTCGCGCCAAAAAGGAGATGGTGGAAGCCAATCTGCGTCTGGTTATTTCGATTGCCAAGAAATACACCAACCGTGGCCTGCAATTCCTTGATCTGATTCAGGAAGGCAACATCGGCCTGATGAAAGCGGTCGATAAATTCGAATACCGTCGCGGTTATAAATTCTCGACTTATGCCACCTGGTGGATTCGTCAGGCGATCACCCGTTCGATTGCGGATCAGGCGCGCACCATTCGTATTCCGGTGCACATGATTGAAACCATCAACAAGCTGAACCGTATTTTCCGTCAGATGCTCCAGGAAATGGGCCGTGAACCGACGCCGGAAGAGCTGTCCATTAAAATGGAGATGCCGGAAGACAAGGTCCGCAAGGTGCTGAAAATCGCCAAGGAACCGATTTCCATGGAAACCCCGATTGGTGACGATGAAGATTCACACCTAGGTGACTTTATTGAAGACCTGAATATACTGGCGCCTCTAGATTCCGCTACCGGCGAATCGCTGTGTGAGTCGACCAAGGAAATTCTGACCACCTTGACCGCCCGTGAGTCCAAAGTGTTGCGTATGCGTTTCGGCATCGACATGAACACCGACCACACGCTGGAAGAGGTGGGCAAGCAATTCGATGTCACTCGTGAGCGTATTCGCCAGATTGAAGCCAAAGCCCTGCGTAAACTTCGTCACCCCAGTCGTGCCGAACATCTGCGCAGCTTCCTCTCCGACGAAGATTAAAAATCGTTGTGTAACGCCCGGTTTTCTATATACTTCCCTGCCAGCGGCGTTGGGGGCTTGAAACATCCTCCGCGCTGCCTGAAGTTTCGCTGTCAATCTTCTCCAGAAGGATCTTTACTGGAAGATAACAGCCTTTAAGTCGCGGGAAAGCCTCAGCGCATAAATGCATAAATAGCCCTCAAAAAATTCAGGGCCTGTAGCTCAGTTGGTTAGAGCGCTCGACTCATAATCGATCGGTCGAAGGTTCGAGTCCTTCCAGGCCCACCATTCACTCCGGAAACCCACAACAGCCAGAAAGGGAACAACTATGGCATCTCCATACCAAAACCGGCGCACATTGCTCGTTCCTGCGGCACTCATATTTTCACTCATCATAATAGCCAGTGAAAATTTTATTCTGTTTCATACCATAGCAGAGCTGTTTACCGTTGGCATCGCCGTACTCATTTTTGTTGTAGCCTGGCATGCTTATCCGTTTTCCCGTAATAACTTTTTGATGTTCCTGGGGATCGGTTACTTCTGGGTAGGCATGCTCGATCTATATCATACCCTCGTCTTCCCCGGCCTGAGTATTTACGAAGATCTGACAGGCACACCGACCGCACAAATATGGGTATTTGCCCGACTACTCGAAGCACTGACATTACTCATCGCGCCTCTTTTCCTGACACGGGATTTAAAACCGGCTCGCCCCTTTGTTATATTCGGCGTTATCAGCGCGATTGCTTACCAGCTGGTAATTTCCGGTAATTTTCCTGCCGCTTTTTATACCGATACCGGCCTGACAGACTTCAAAATTTACAGTGAATACGTAATCATCGCCCTATTATTTGCCGCCTGCTTCCACCTCTGGATCAAACGTCATTTACTCAACCCCAGATTACTCATCCTATTAATAATAGCGATTGGATTAACAATTATCTCGGAAGTCACCTTCACTCTCTACGCCGCCGTTGATGACATTTATAATATGAGCGGACACATCGTTAAGATCCTCTCCTTCTGGCTGATCTTCGACAGTCTAGTCAAATCAGCACTCACCAGACCCTACCGGGAACTCAAAAAAGCTCACGATGACATGGAACATACTGTTGTCACACGTACAAAAAAACTGGAACAGGAAGTCGAAAAACATAAGAACACCGAGCTCGCCCTCATTGAGAGCAAAGCTCGATTAACCCAACTGTTAACCTCCAGCCCGGTTGTTATACACACACGCAAACTCCGTGATGGCTATCCGGTGACATTTATCAGCGATAATGCGCGCGAGATATTTGGCTACAGCCCTGAAGAGCTCATGCATGACCCCGAGCTATGGAATGATTTGATCCACCCTGATGACAAAACCCATGCCCTTGAAGAACTCAATAACATATTAAGCAGTCGTTCTTTAACACAGGAATACCGCATAAAAGCTCACGACGGCGGTTATAAATGGGTTTATGAAGAACTCAAAATCATCAACGATGATCACAACGAGCCGCTGAGCATCATTGGTTGCCGCTACGACATAACAGAACGGAAAAATACTGAAGCTGAATTAATCGCCGCCAAAATTGAGGCCGATCGCGCCAACCAGACCAAGTCCCAGTTCCTCTCCAAGATGAGCCATGAACTCAGAACGCCGCTCAATGCGATAATGGGGTTTTCCCAACTCTCCGAGTACGATGAAACACTATCAGACTCTCAAAGAAATGTTGCCCAGAAAATCTACAGCGCAGGCCAACACCTGTTAATTCTTATCAATGAAATATTAGATCTGGCAAAAATTGAATCCGGCAATGTTAGCCTTTTAATGCAGCCCATCTCTACAACCGAAGTCATTAATGACTGCCTGGCGTTAACAGAAACACTGTCCTCGTCTCGCAACATTTCAATAGAATTTAAGCCGGAAAATGACAACGAAGACATCATTATTGCCGACTACCTCCGCTTCAAGCAAGTGCTGCTAAACCTGTTATCAAACGCTATAAAATATAATAAAACTGGTGGTCAGGTCGAGATTTACTGCTCAGAGCGCAAAGCAGATACGGTGCGTGTTAATGTTAGTGACACCGGTGCAGGTATCGACATGCATAAGATCCTGCATTTATATGAACCATTCAACCGTCTCGGCGCTGAAGCAAGCAACATAGAAGGCACTGGAATTGGTCTTATCATTACCAGGCAACTGGTTGAACTCATGGGCGGCGAACTTGGCGTTGAAAGCACGCCCGGTAAGGGCACTGTTTTCTGGGTAAATATGAAACGCTCTTCATCAGCCCGTTTCCTTAATAAAGACAAAAAAATCCGCGCACAAATAAATGACATAACTGAACCAGTAACTCGTGCAGCGCGCATCCTCGTTGTCGAAGATAACGAACTAAATCTGGAAGTGCTAAAACTGCAAATGCAATCGCTGGGTTATAACGCCTTTTTCTCCAGCGACGGTCAGGAAGCGCTAGAGGAGTTACAGAGCAATATCTATGACATTATTCTCACCGATATAAAAATGCCAAAAATAGATGGTTACGAACTGGCCCACGCAATTCGTCACAACAATGATAGCATCAACCAGCACACCACCATCATCGCCATCTCCGCCAACTCCATGCAGAGCGATATAGAGCAATGCATGAATGCCGGCATGAATGACTTTATTGCTAAACCGGTAAATATTGAGCAATTAAACCAAACTCTGAAAAAATGGTTGCCGTTATGGTTACAAATAACGCCTGCCTGACCTTGTTTTATTGCATGATCAATAATAGTGTATCCAGACATATTATCAAGGCTGCCATTGGACACCTTCATGTTAAACATCTCTGAACCAAATCCCTCGATTCCAGCAAAAATCGCACTCTGGCAGCTCGGCTTCCGGCCCTTCTTTCTTGGCGCGGGCGTCTTTTCTGTTATCGCCATGATTGCATGGGCAGGCCTTTATCTGTCTCAATGGCCGCTGCACCTGCTTGGCATGGACACCATCCTCTGGCACGCCCATGAAATGCTATTCGGTTATGTACTGGCGGTCATCGCCGGATTTTTACTCGCTGCGGTCAAGAACTGGACCGGACAGCAGACCCTGACCGGCTGGAAGCTGGGGATCCTGTTTTCCATCTGGGCGGGCGCACGGCTTCTGCCCCTTTTAAATATTGGCTCGATTGAGATCGTCGCCCTGCTGGACTGCCTGTTTATCCTGCTGACGGCAGTCGCCGTTGCCATACCTGTCATCAAGGTTAAACAATGGATGCAACTCGGCGTGTTGGCGATATTATTTCTAATGCTTACTGCCAATATATTTTACTACGCCGGCCTGCTGGGGCTGATCGAAAACGGGGAGCGCATCGGCATTTACTCCTGCTTCTATCTGGTGCTGACGATGATTTTTGTCATGGGACGGCGCGTCATCCCTTTCTTCATCGAACGCGGGGTAAGCCACCCTATTAGCCTGACCAATAGAAAATGGCTGGACATCAGCAGCCTGATTTTATTGATTGCGTTATGGTTAACCGATGTCATTTATGAGCAAAGGCCAATCGCAGGCACGCTGGCCGGGCTATTATTTGTACTGCACAGCATTCGTTTGTTTGACTGGTATACTCGGGCTCTGTGGAAATCATCCATGCTCTGGGTGCTGTACAGTGCCTACGCATTTCTGACGCTGGGCTTTGCCCTCAAGGCCGCTTCTGTCTGGCTGGATGTCGCCACGACGTTGTCACTGCACGCTTTCACTGTCGGCGGTATCGGCACGCTGACGCTGGGCATGATGTCGCGCGTCACACTCGGCCATACCGGTCGCAATGTCCAACAGCCCCCGCGCGGTCTGGCTATCGCATTTGTGCTGCTACTAATCGCTGCGTTCAGCCGTGTCTTTTTGCCGCTGTTGATGCCCGAGCTATACACTATGTGGATCGCCATCTCACAGCTACTGTGGATCGGCGGATTCGGGCTGTTTGTTATTCTGTTTATGTCTATGCTGATCAAACCCCGCATTGATGGCCGACCGGGATGATAAATATGAAGCAGGACAAGGCGGGTAGCACGTTTTATAATTCTGTTCCTTTTTATTGCAGAGACCCGGCATGCTAACTGTTAACGAATATTTTGACGGCCATATAAAATCCATCGCCTTTACCGGCGAGACCCTGCCCGCGACCGTTGGTGTTATGGCACCGGGAGAGTATGTGTTCAACACGGCCGAAAGGGAAAAGATGACGGTGATCAGCGGCGTACTCACGGTCAAGCTTCCGGGTGAAGCCACATTCACCATCTACAAAACCGGTGAAATTTTCATCGTTGACGCCAACAGCGCTTTCGATGTCAAAGTTGAAAATGAAACCGCCTATCTCTGCCTGTACGGCTGATGCCATTACTGCCTTGTGTTATCCATTAACAATCACATTGCTATCCCCGATAACGAAATAGAGATCAGCGCTATACGTTCACAGGGCGCGGGCGGGCAGAATGTTAACAAGGTATCATCGGCCATCCATTTGCGTTTTGATATCAAGGCCTCCTCCCTGCCCGACGTGTACAAGCAACGCCTGCTGGCGCTGCGCGATCATCGCATTACCAAAGACGGCATCGTCATCATCAAGGCGCAGCAGAGCCGAAGTCAGGACAAAAACAGAGAAGCCGCACTCAAGCGACTTCAGGCCTTGATCCAGAAAGCGTTAGTCACTCCCAAAAAACGCAAAGCCACCAAACCCAGCAAAGCTTCACGGGCAAAACGCATGGACAGTAAAACCAATCGCGGACGGGCCAAGGATCTGCGCAAGAAGATTCAGGATTAATACGACTGGAGATCAGCCTGTAGTGTAAAAATACTTTTACCGCAGAGGCGGTGAAAATGCCTTTCTCCGATATTCATACGCCGTGCCACCCCGTCAGCCGAAGCTATCCATGGTAATGCTGTCATACCAGCCTCTGGCATAACGCGCTTCCTGCTGACGATAGTCAGCATCTTCATCTAAGGGGCTGACGCCGCCACCGGTGCTGTATATGCCTCTATCCTCGCTGTAACGATACACCGCAGCCACCGAAATGCCATAGTCCGGCCCAACCAGACTGTAACAGGTGTTGACGTAAGATGGCTCTGGCATTGTCTTACCGCGCAGAGATGAGACGATGGCCGCGGCGCAGACTTTGCCCTGGCTGTTCGCAGCGAAACCGGACTTGGGCATCGCACCGGCTACGCTGGCATCACCGATAACATGGATGTCTTTGTGCACACTTGACTCAAAAGTTCTCTGGTTCACGAAACACCAGCCATCGCTGTTGGTCAGGCCCGTCTGGTGCGCGATCATCCCGGCCTTGTGCGGCGGAATAAAATTCACCACATCGCCTTTGTGCGCATCGCCAAATTCGGCGTAGAGGGTACGTGTCGCCACGTCGATCTCACCAATACGTCCGCCCTCGCTTCCCGCCACCCATTCGACCATGCCGGGATAGAGCTTTTCCCAGCCCTGCATGAACAGCGCCTGCTTGGAGAATTTGTCTTTGGCATCCAGCACCAGAATCTTGGATTTAGGTTTATGCTGCTTCAGATAATGCGCAATCAGACTGACCCGCTCATAAGGCCCGGGCGGACAGCGGAACGGGTTTTTCGGTGGTGCTACAATCACCACACCGCCGTCATCCATGGCTTCAAGCTGATTGCGCAGCAGGGTGGTCTGATTGCCTGCCTGCCAGGCGTGGGGAATAATTTCGGCGTCCGCCGCCTCCATGCCATTGACCTCTTCCCATTTGAAATCAACACCGGGCGAGAGCACCAGCCGGTCATACTCAAGCACCTTGCCGTTATCAAGCGTGACTTTTTTTGAGTCTGCATCCACCTCCTGCACCCGGGCATGCACCACCTTCACCCCGCGCTCAGTCTGTGCCGCGTAATCGTGGCTGATGCTGTCCATCGCCTGCATACCGCTGATGACCAGATTGCTGAAGGGGCAGGTCACGAAACGTTTCGAAGATTCGATCAGGGTAATATCCAGATCACTGTCAAATCGGCGTAGATATTTCGCGCAGGTGGAACCCCCGAAACCGCCGCCGACGATAACCACTCTACCCGAAGAGGGTTTGCCACATGCACCGATCAAGCCCGACATTGAGACGCCGGCACCGGTTCCTGCCAGCAGCTTTATAAACTTTCTGCGATTAAGTGTTTTCATAATAGCGTCCTAGGGCAGCGTGGAAAAATAATCGGCAATGAGCTGTATTTCATCGTCGCTATAGCCGGCAGCGTGTCGCCCCATCACCGTCGCCTCGCGCTTGCCTTCACGAAACTCGATCAGTGCCCGGGAAATGAACTGCGCAGACTTGCCGTTGATGGAGGGCATAGCCCCCGGACTTTTACCGTCGGTACCGTGGCAGCCCGCACAGGAGTTGCTCAGCATGACGGCACGGGTAATTTCCTTTGCCCGCACTTCATCGGCATAGGCAAATGAACTCAGTAAAATTAGATTTAAAATCAGCAATCGCCGCATGTGCCGTACCTCATAAGATTAATCAGAAACCGCCTATACTCGCAGAACGTGAAAACGCGCTTATTGATCAGAATAACTCAATAGAGAAATGAGTCGCTTGTTGTTAACACTCCTGTATCCAGGCCAAATTTAATCCCTTCGAACTTACTTCCTGCGTTTTCTTCCGATAATAGTTTCTTCATACCATACCGGAAAATCCGCCACCGAATCCAGCACCGCATCGGCTTTGATGCCCAGTTCAAGATCACCTTGCCGAAACTTGCCGGTGCGCACCAGCACGGTTTTCAGTCCCGCCTGCTGCGCGCCTCCGACATCAGCACGAATATCGTCACCGACCATCACAATTTGTTCCGCCGGCTCAGCCAAAATATCGATCCCCGCCTGATAAAAAGACCGCGCCGGTTTACCCATCACCAGCGGTTCCACCTCTGCTGCGTATGCCAGTGCCATCACAAATGGTGCCACATCCAGACGCAAGCCATCATCAGCCTGCCAGTAACGCGTCATGCCTAATGCGATAAGCCGGGGTTTGGGTTCCGCCATCAGCATTCTGAAAGCCCGATTCAATATTGCAAAATCCCAGCCACTACCGAGATCACCCACTACCACAGCGGCGGCATCTTCACCCGGTTGCACGATCTCGATGCCGGAAAACTCGACTCGGGTTTTATCGGCAACAAACAGTGCGATTTTTTCACCCGCCAGATTTTTCCTGAGCCAGCGCACCGTCGCTACCGGCGGAGTAAGGATATGCGCTTCATCAATCATTATGCCAAAACGCTCCAGCTTTTCGATCAGTGCAGAGCGCGGCTTCGATGATGTGTTGGTCAGAAACAGATGGGCAATGGCATTCTCACTGGCCCAATGGGCAACCTCAACCGCACTCGCGACAGGCTTGTCCGCCTGATAAAAAACACCGTCAAGATCGAACAGAATAGCCAAGCGCATCTCCGATAAATTGCCGACATTTTAATTATGCACAGATCGAAAAATAAATATAAACAGCGATTATGCGGCTACAAGTCCATGTTGTGGCTCACGCTTTAAAGGCTCTTTCGCCATCAAATACCTTTTCCCACCTAAAATAATCGGTCGTTTCTGACCGAATCTCTCCTTCTCCACTTAATCCTTTTTCGTCAGATCCGCCGGTATCTTGCTCAGCACTTTTTTACCGGTGAACATGGCGGAGATGAGGTTGCCGCCTTCGCGTATTTCGGTGATCACCACCGCCACAATATGCAGCACTATCAGACCCAGAAGGGTATAAAAACTGTAGTAATGCAGGGTAATGAAGGGGTCGCGAAAAGCACGCATTGACTCGTAGGCGGCGGCATCGTACATCTCCTTCGCGTAGGGCATCAGCGTTGCCGGATCAACACCGGGGGCGGCTATCCAGCTGGCAATCCAGGCGCCGAGGGGCGGATAGAAGATGTCGGTTCCCGCCAGCACCAGCCCGGTGATGGCCTGTATTACCAGCACGAATAACAGCAGGGTGACGGCAATGCGCCCCAATGGGTTGTGGCCGAGGTACTGGCGTGGCCGTCCGGCTTTGAAATCTGCGAGGTAAGCGCGTAACTCATCCCGATAACCCTGACCGCCTGGCAGAATTGACCGCCAGCGCGCATGCGGCCCGCCGATAAAGGCCCAGATCAGACGCCACAGCAGATTCACTGCAAATGCATATCCGAACCAGACATGCACGGTCTTTAACAGAATCTTGCCTTCGGTGGAGACACCGAGCGCCGAAGCATTGAGGATGACAGTCCCCAGAGCGACCAGTCCGAGTATGCACAGCACATTGATCCAGTGAAACCAGCGAACATTGGCGTCCCAGACAAAATAGGCTTTAAGTTCAGTCATTACGGATCTCCTGTGACTCTGCGTAGTGGACATATGATGCGCAGAAATTATCGCTGCAGCATGGATTTCAAAACTTACGGCAGCAAACCATCAATAAAAAACTATTTGATACTTCACTAAGGCCGCGTTTGTTTATTACCTGAATCAGTGGCTTAAACGTGGATGCATGGTGCAAGAAATTGGTTTCACAGGGGTTTCAAAAAATCTTAGCTTCACCCATAGGTTAAGCGGGCATTTTTTGATCCGTTGTGGAATCAAGAGCTTGTGCCAGACGCCGCGGTTAAGCCACGGATTCAGGTATTAATTAATATATCTTATGTTGCTGAAATTTAACTATGTGAATAATAGGGGTTATTTATATTCATTCCTAAATATTTTCCGCGCCAAATCTTCTCAGGTCAGGTATGAGCCTATCAACCAAAGCTGAACTGGAGCTGAAAATAGATTAATAAAAGCAAAGCATTTGCCGGCAAGTACCGCAACAGTGTGAGGCTAAAAATTTTTAGCTGGCTGCTGCCTGCTTCCAACTACTTACTGCCAACGGGTTTCTGAATGTCTATTCGACAACCTCGACCTGCATCCCTATTTCAATAATCCCGTGACCGTCGGCGATTACATTCTGCCCAAATATTATTTTGTTGTCGTGTTTACGGTAGGTGATCAAAGTTTTGGTGGGCTCGCTGCCTCGCTCGGCGCTGGCAATATCAATACTGGGAATTACGCAGCGACTACACGGCTTCACGATTCTTAAAAAAATATCGCCCACTTTAAGTATTTTCCAGTAGTCTTCAGCAAAGGCTTCGCTACCGCTGATGACTATATTGGGCCGGAAACGGACCATAGTAATAGTTTCATTCATACGTGAATTCAAATCATCCAGCGAGGCCTGCGTAGTCAGCAGAATTGGAAAGCCGTCGCTGAAGGCAGTGTGGTCTTCAGGCCGCGCATAGCTCTGGTCAACGATACGAATTTCATTATCAGGGAAATAAACCAGGCGACATTGCAGATCAAGAAACCGGCTGAGCCAGGCGGCAATTTCATCACCACCGTCACAGGCATTGACTTCGTCACGCCAGACTTTGACTTTGCGCTTGGCTGCACCATCGGGCACGCTGACTTTTATCTCCGGCATATCGGGTGCATGCAGCAACAGGCTGCAATCGATTTCGGGGTTGATGAGTTCAGGCTGAATTAAACACAGGCGCGCCAGTTTGCGCTGGGTGAGCATCACGCCTTTGGCATCGACCACCATCCAGCGACGGTCATGCTTCAGGCCGCCCATGTCTATTTCGGATTTCTTCAGCGGGGTCTGCCGCATGGATTTGACAGGGTAGATGGCGAGTTCGGAGATAATCAGATTAGACATGGTTGTGTTACCGTTTTAAAAAAACCATTCACCGCAGAGGTCGCAAAGAACGCAGAGAGAACCATTTTTTATAAAACAACATTAGACATCAATGGCGCATGCTATGCATTAAAATTAATACAATAACAAAGTTACATCGACATTAACTTTTTTTCTCTGCGTTCTTTGCGACCTCTGCGGTAAAG
>JAVVEE010000004.1:0-38148 GCA_032251315.1 Gammaproteobacteria bacterium | reverse complement strand
GCCTCTGCGGTAAAGGCTTTGTTTTACTGCTTATCAATACTGCAACACGCTTTCAGCCGGCGCTGCATTTCTTCCAGACCCAGTTCACGGGCGCGTTCGACATTCTGTTCGGGAATTTTTTCCGGCTCGGGATAATTGATTAACGCCTGCTCCAGGCTGGCTTCGCGGATGAGATGCAGCATGGGATAGGGTGAGCGGTTGGTGTAGTTGGCGGCATCGTTCTGCTCGGCACCGGCAAAACAGTAATCGGGATGGAAGCTGGCGACCTGATAAACACTTTCATAACCCTGATCCGCGAGCAGACCCTCTGCCAGTTCGACCAGCTGCAGATAATCTTCAAAATCCTGAAAGCCTTCCGGAAAGATCAGCAGCATGGTTTCAATAGCATCATTATTATCGAGCTGAATGCACTCATCAACCACCGCTTGCAGCGCCGACTCCATATCCCTGCCGGTTTTGACACTGTAGCGAATGCTGCCGCGTTCCAGTTCGCGCCGGGCAAACGGGCAGAAGTTGTTTCCTACGATCACGGTTTTAACCCAGCAGCGGGTCTGCTTGATGACGCCCTGCTCGATCATGCTTTGATCGCTGCGGGCCTGCTCATTGCTGATCGAGCTTTCATTCATATCAATGAATAAGCTCGCACCGCCTTAGCGGGAAGCGCGTGCACCCACTTGATCAAGACCCTGACTGCGCAAGTACTCGTCATAGCTGCCGTCGAAGTTGACAACACCGGTGGGCGTCATATCGATAATGCGGGTCGCCAGCGAGGAGACGAACTCACGGTCATGGCTGACGAATAGCAAGGTGCCGTCGTAGTTTTCCAGCGCCAGATTCAGCGATTCAATCGACTCCATATCAAGGTGATTGGTCGGCTCATCCATCAGCAGGATATTGGGTTTCTGCAACATCAGCTTTCCGAAGATCATGCGCCCCTGCTCACCCCCGGAAATAATTTTTACCGACTTGCCGATATCATCCTGCGAAAACAGCAGTCGCCCGAGTACGCCGCGCACGACCTGCTCATCATCACTGGGCTGCTTCCACTGGCTCATCCAGTCAAACAGGGTCATGTCCTTTTCAAAGTCCGCCGAATGATCCTGTGCATAGCTGCCCAGTTTTGAATTCTCTGACCATTTCACCTTGCCGCTATCGGCCTTGATGTCACCGAGCAGGGTGCGCAGTAGCGTGGTTTTACCGATACCATTCGGGCCGATGATGGCGACGCGTTCGCCGACTTCAATCATCATGTTTAGATTTTCGAACAGTGGCTTTTCGTTATCGTAATGTTTCTTCACTCCCTCGGCTTCCAGCGCCAGTCGGAATAGTCTCTTGTCCTGTTCAAAACGGATATAGGGATTCACCCGACTCGAAGGCTTGATTTCTACCAGCTCAATTTTGTCGAGCTGTTTGGCGCGCGAAGAGGCTTGTTTGGCCTTGGAGGCATTCGCCGAGAAGCGGCTGACAAAGGTTTGCAGCTCGGCAATCTTGACCTTCTTCTTGGCGTTTTCGGTATGCATTTTTTCTCGCGCCTGAGTAGCGGCGATCATGTATTCATCATAGTTGCCGGGAAACAGGCGCAGCTCGCCATAATCCAGATCGGCCATATGGGTGCAGACGCTGTTCAGGAAATGGCGGTCATGCGAAATGATGATCATGGTGCTCTTGCGCTGGTTGATGATCTCTTCCAGCCAGCGAATGGTATTGATATCCAGGTTATTGGTCGGCTCATCAAGCAGCAGAATATCCGGATCGGAGAACAGCGCCTGCGCCAGTAGGACGCGTAGTTTCCAGCCAGGGGCGACTGCGCTCATCGGGCCGTTATGCTGTTCCATCGGGATATCCAGACCCAGCAGCAATTCACCAGCACGCGCCTCGGCGGTATAACCGTCCATCTCGCCGAAGTGCACTTCCAGATCAGCCACCTTCATGCCCTCCTCTTCGGACATTTCCGGCAGGCCGTAAATGCGGTCACGCTCCTTTTTCACTTCCCAGAGTTCAGCGTGCCCCATAATAACGGTGTCGATGACGGTACACTCTTCAAAGGCAAACTGATCCTGGCGTAATTTGCCTACGCGCTGGTTCACATCGATCGAAACACTGCCCGCACTCGCCTCCAGATCACCGCCCAGAATTTTCATGAAGGTGGATTTGCCACAACCATTGGCGCCGATCAGGCCATAACGGTTGCCGCCGTCGAATTTGACGGAAATGTTTTCAAACAGGGGCTTGGCCCCGAATTGCATAGTAATGTTAGCTGTTGTAATCAAAGTGTGTACACCAAATAGGCTTGTATAAAACCACCTATTATCCCATATTTCAGCGCACATCTGTGAATCGCCCTGTTATAGTTCAGCAATAACGTCAACTATCAGACAGAATGTCGCTTTTAACTCAACAATATGAATGATCCTCTAAGCCAGAGCTTTGCCGACCTGACCCCCGACCATATTCTGGACGCCATCGAAGCCACCGGTATCGATTGTGATGGCCGTTTTCTGGCGTTGAATAGCTATGAAAACCGGGTCTATCAGATCGGCATTGAGGGCGACCGGCCCCTCGTCGCCAAGTTTTATCGCCCGCACCGCTGGAGCGATGCCGCCATCATCGAAGAGCACCGGTTCACACTGGAGCTGGCGGAAGCGGAAATCCCGGTGATCGCGCCCCTCGCCAACGAACACAGTGACACCCTGTTCAAACATGGCAACCACCGCTTTGCGCTTTACCCCTGCCGCGGCGGCCGTGCGCCGGAACTGGATAACCCTGAACAGCTTGAACAACTAGGGCGTTTTATCGGCCGCATTCATGCCCTGGGGGCCAGCAAAAAATTCCAGCACCGCAAAACCCTTAACATCGAAACCATGGCGATAGCGCCGCGCGCCTTTCTGCTGGAAAACAACTTCATTCCCGCGCACCTGCTCGACGCTTACACCACGGTCACCCGCGATCTGATCGAACAGGTCGAGCGCAGTTTCGAGCGCGCGGGCAAGGTCGATTACATCCGCCTGCACGGTGACTGTCATCCCAGCAACATTCTCTGGACCGACGCCGGCCCACACATCGTCGATTTTGATGATGCCCGCACCGGCCCCGCCATTCAGGATCTGTGGATGTTTCTTTCCGGCGACCGTTTTTACATGACCGAACGCCTCGCAGACCTGCTCGCCGGCTATACCCAGTTTTATGACTTCAACCCCGCCGAACTGCATCTGGTGGAAGCGCTGCGTACCCTGCGCATTATCCACTACTCTTCCTGGATTGCCTCACGCTGGGATGACCCGGCCTTCCCGCGCGCGTTCCCGTGGTTCAACACCAGCCGTTACTGGGAAGACCATGTTTTATCTTTGCGGGAACAGTCGGCACTGTTGAATGAAGCGCCTTTGGTGTGGGACTGAAAAACTGGGATTAGCATTTTCGGCGCGTAATACGGAGAAAATTTTTGAGCGTTTAAAACAAACAATTTTGCCGCACAGGCGCCTTTTCTGCGGCCTCTGCGGTGAAGATACTTTTCGGTCACATTCAGCAAAACAAACTCCGTAATCGCTTTTAACTTCATCATAGAGTTCATCCCAGCACGGCCATATATTTTTTCCATGGTGGCCCTGCCACCGAATCATTTCTAAAACACCTACTAACCATATTTATAGTCTGGCAATTCTGCGACACAGTTTTTTGCGCGCAGGCATTTTATTTCAAGGCGCAAAAGGCTACTATCTGTCCTCAATTGGGACGAACTTCAATAAAATTGTCGTAAATGTGATAAATGGATCAAATCGTAACATCGGATAGCTCCCGCAAACGGATGCGGGACAAGGCTAAACAGCTACTTCAGGAAATTGAAGTGGAACATCTGCCGACCCTGCCGAATATTGTGCTGCCACTGCTCAGAGCCGGTAACGACTCCCCGCCCTCCCGTGAACAGCTGGCCGCTCACATTGATAAGGACCCCGCTCTGCATCTGCGCCTGCATTCCGTCTGCCGGCACCATGGTTACGACCATCATCCCGGCGCATCAACCGCACACCGACTTCAGCAACTCGACGACAACACTATAAGAAGTCTGGTCATCACCTCCGCCAGTCAGCAATACTTCACCACTCGCAGTCATCAAGCCGACCATCAGCCACAAAGCCATTTCCTGAAACACCACTGGCAGCACTCGCTGCTCTGCGCCACCCTCGCCAAAGCCATCGCCCGGCACAGCCGATACCAGTATCCGGAAGAGGCCTATACCGCCGGCCTGCTGCATGACATCGGTCAGCTGGCACTGTATTGCGCCTATCCTGATATTTATGCCACGCTTA
The DNA here is from genome assembly GCA_032251315.1 of Gammaproteobacteria bacterium. Classification (GTDB taxonomy): domain Bacteria; phylum Pseudomonadota; class Gammaproteobacteria; order SZUA-229; family SZUA-229; genus LH-M37. Next base: position 33,844 of record JAVVEE010000004.1, on the reverse strand, counting down.
CCACCTCTGATGAGGGCTGCCTCGCACTGCATGACCTGGAAAATAACGAGTTCGCCTGCGACCATCTCTATCTCGGTGCCGAGCTGTTCCAGCACTATCAGGCCAACTCCTTTTTGTGCGATGCGATTCTGTATCACCACCAGCCGCTTGACCAGCTCATGGACACCCATCCACTGGTGAAAATCATCAACTTTGCCAACCGGCTCAGTAACACCGATTTAAACAGCCCGAAAGGCAGCCCGCACAATGCTGTCTTTGATCACGCCGATCACCTTTTTGGTTTTAACCGTTCTACTGTCATTGAGATTCTGAGCGAGGCTAATGAGCACCTGAATAATTGCGCGCTTGAATTCGAGATTGACCTGGACGATGGCAACAGCGATAAAGAAAGTACACGCCTCATGCAGGCGCGAGCCGTACAGACTCAGGTTCAGCTGGATGAGCAGATTAAACTTATCGGCCTGCTCGATGGTCTCCATCAGCATCTGTCCCGAGTGAATGATGAGACTGAGCTGTTCACAACCATCGAGCAGTACACCCATCTGCTTTTTGGTGTCGAACGCAATATTACTTTTCTGTATGATGTCGGCGACAAAAAAATCCGCACCATGGCCCCCGCAGACCAACACCTTGCTGATCTTGAAATTCCGCTACTGCCTGATCGCAGCATCGTCACCGACTGTCTGCTCGAAAAGCGGCCGTTGCACTCCTTTAGTCATTCGTACAACAAGCTCAGCCTTATCGATCAGCAGCTGTTATCAGCCAGCACTAAACAGGGCATGATCTGCCTGCCTCTGCTCAACCATCACGAAATCATCGGCGTACTGACGCTGGCAGTAGACTACCAACAACAAATGACCCTGTGGAAACAGCTGCCCCTGCTCAGCCACTTTGGTCGTGAAATTGCTCAAACCATCTATGCCCGCTACAGCCGTCAGACTATGCCTGCAACCGGTTCGATCGATTATGAGGCACATATTCGCGAGGTGATACATGAAGTGGGTAACCCGCTCAGTATTATTAACAACTACCTGGAGATTCTCAGTCTTAAGCTGGGCGATGAAAATCAGGCGCATACCGATATCACGACCCTCAAAAGTGAAATTTATCGCGTCAGCGAAATTCTCCAGCGACTTAAAACGCCCTCAAGCTCGGCCCGTTCCGGCGCAATGACGAAGGTTGATGTCAACAAGCTGCTCACCGAGCTGACACAGATTTTCAAAGCCTCCATTTCGGCAAGCAGTGACATTGAGTTGAAACTTAAACTTGACCCGAAACTGCGTGCGACAAACTGTAATGCTAATGCCATCAAACAGATTTACACTAATCTAATAAAAAATGCGACGGAGGCGCTGACAGAAAACGGTCAGATTATGGTCTACACTCATGCTCAGGTTAATGTTGATGGCAAAACTTACATTGAGATATCCGTTGTCGACAATGGCCCTGGCATTCGGCCTGAAGTACTGAACCGGTTATTTAAACCCGTTCTAACTGACAAGGGAGTTGGCCACGCCGGCATAGGACTGAGTATTGTTAAAAAGCTGGTCGATGAAAATAACGGCTCAATCAGTTGCAGAAGCAACCATCAGGGCACGGCTTTTCAAATACTGATCCCTGATAAATGAAATTAAAGTAACACTCTGGATACGCACACAATAATAACTAGCCGCCTTATGCGATAGAGTAATAATAATGATAGAAAACGAACAAAACATTCTTATCGTTGATGACGACCCTGTTCTGCTTCGCAGCTTAGAAGAGCTCCTTGCCGTTCATGCTTATGCTACCGATGTCGCGACCGGCGGTGAACAGGCAATATGCCTTATCAATAAAAAGGATTACGATCTGATTCTGTTGGACCTACATATGCCGGAGGTTAACGGCCATGATGTGATGCAACACATCAAATCGGTCAATCAGAAACCCGCCATTATCATCGTCAGCGGTGAGAACAGTTTCGAAGCCGCGCGCAAAGCCTGCTCCGGCGGCACCTATGCTTACCTCAGCAAGCCTTATAAAACCGACGAGCTGCTGAACACAGTCAAGCATGCACTGAAAGAAAAACACCTTAAGAGACTGAATTCAGTGATGCAGCATCAGCTTAAGGAGTCCGAGCGCCTGCATCGCTATCTGGTCAATACCTCACCTGACATTATTTATATTCTTGACCCGCAGGGTTACTTTACCTTTATCAACCAGCGCATCGAGAGCCTGCTGGGCTTCTCTCCGGAAGAACTCATCGGTAAACATTACTCAATACTGATTCATCAGGACGATACTCAGCACGCCAAATATGTTTTCAACGAACGTCGTGTGGGTGAGCGTGCCTCGCACAATATCGAGTTGCGTCTCAAATGCAAGGACAGTGACAAGCCTCGCTATTTCGAAAACAAAACGCTGCCCATTGAACTCAGTTCCATGGGCATTTATACCGGCGCGGACAATAACAAGAAAAATACCTATTTGGGCACTTATGGCGTCGCCCGCGATATTACCGAACGCAAGATCGCCGAAGAGACCATTACCTTTCAGGCCTATCATGACTTGCTCACCCGCCTGCCCAATCGTACCTTGCTGCGTGATCGCCTGAGTCTGGCCATTACTCAGGCCAAACGCGAAAATGAAATGCTGGCGGTCATGTTTCTGGACCTGGATCGGTTCAAAAATATCAACGACACTCTGGGCCACATTTCCGGTGACGAACTGTTGCAACAGGTCAGCGCCCGTCTTAAAAGCTGCCTGCGCGAAGGCGATACTCTAGCACGGTTTGGTGGCGATGAATTCACGCTGCTGCTGCCCAAAATCACCAACCGTAGCGCGGATGCCAGAAAGATTGCGGAAAAAATCGCCTATGTATTAAAAGAGCCCTTTTTCATTGATGACAACGAGCTATATGTCAGCGCCAGTATCGGCATTTCCCTCTACCCGCAAGACGGCCTGAACATGGATGCGCTGATTAAAAATGCCGACATCGCCATGTACCATGTCAAGGGCCAGGGTAAAAACGGTTTTCAATTTTTCTCCAATGAGATGGATACGCCCTACTACAAGAACTTGTCTCTTGATACCGGTATCCACAAGGCGCTCGAGAACGAGGAATTCACCCTGTTTTTTCAGCCCCAGATTAATGTTGCCTCCGGTGAGATCGTCGGTGTCGAAGCGCTGCTGCGCTGGCATCATCCCGAGCTCGGCTGCATCCTGCCCGGCGAGTTCCTCCCTTTTGCCGAAGAGACCGGCCTGATCATAGATATTGACAAGTGGGTGATAAAAAACGCGCTTTGCCAAATTAGCCAATGGCATCAATCCGGATTACCGGAAGTACGTATGGCAATCAATATCTCGGCGTACCATCTGGCCAGAGAAAACTTTGTTGCAGAGATCACGCAGGCGCTAACTGATTTCAATGTGCCGGGGCGATACGTTGAAATTGAAATTACCGAAAATGCCATTATGGAAGACATGGAAGGCGTCATTCATAAACTTAAGCAACTGAGAAAACTGGGCATCAGTGTGGCGATCGACGATTTCGGCACCGGTTATTCATCACTCACCTATCTGCACAAGCTGCCTATACATACCCTGAAAATTGACCGCACATTCCTGCAAGTCGAACGTTTTTCCAATGATGATCACACCATTGTGAACACCATCGTCGCCATGGCCAAAGGCCTGAATCTGAATGTCATCGCCGAGGGCATTGAAAGCCAGCGGCAGCTGGATTATCTGCGCGAGATTGGCTGTACCGAGGCACAGGGATTCTTATTTGGAAAACCGATGGAAGCTGCCGTTATTAAAGACCTTCTCACGAAAAAGCCTTTTTCCCTGCCCGATGCCAACAAGCCGGGGTTTGGTTCACACCGCAAGCAGCACTGAAAATCGGGCAATTTTGCGATTTCCACACAGACAATTATTAACTGAAATATGAATTGGCCGCAAAGGCGGTGAAAAAGCCCTCCCTCTTTAACCGATATGCAACTCTTCCATAAAGTAGCAAATACAATCCTGTCGTATTGCAGTCTCGCTGGTAGTGAACATGGACAGTATCACCGGCTTTTTAAACAGTAGTTTATGGTCAGTCCTCTCTATATATTCGTCAGTGACATCTTCGTTGCTTTCACTGCTGACAACGATGAGCTTTTCTGTGTCGCTATTCACACTCGCAAACTCGGTGCCGGCAGCGATAAGCTGAAAGTTATTCTCTTCCAGCCGGGCGTTTAAATTGAGCCCGTTCTGCCCGCTATCATTGCCCAGTGAGACGGCTGGCAGCAGGGTGACGCGCGCGACGGTGTGATGCAGTTTAAGTTGGTGTTTAAGCGGTGATGAAAGATCATCCAGTGCCAGAATATTTTCGAGATAGTTGAGGGCGTGATCTTCGCCCGAGCGATCACCTGACTGACCACATTCCAATACAACCGCAGGGCAGAAGTCTGAAAATGCGGATGACTGCACGCCTTTGGGACTGGTGAAGTAAACCGCAATGTCACTGAATTCTGACGCCAGCACGAGCCCATGTGGATTGAGGTTATTGATGCAGGCGTAATACGGATTCTTGCCTGTGTTGTTGTGTATATCGACACTGGCGAACGGTTTCTTTTTGCGCATGATCCGGGTTACCGCCTGCATCATATCTTTTTCCGCTGAATCACGGTGCAGCGTACCCGGCCAGATACGATTGTAATCATCCTGATGATCAAGTCGGCGCTGATTCTCCTTCGCCGCCTCAATGTTGCCCACAAACACGGAGATGGCTCGGGGCAGTGGTTTGCCCTGATATTTTTTCAACAGACGCTGAATTGCATACAGACCGGTGGTTTCATTGCCGTGCAGCAGCGTTGAAATAAACAGCGGTTGCGACTTTATTCCTTCCAGATGAAGCAGGCTGGGTGTTTTTAAGACCGTGTGCAGCTCTTCTGCTTTTGCCGTGAGAAAGCCTGCGGGGATATCGTACATTTCGCTTAACATGGTATCGCCTCAAGATCCCATTCGTGCACCGGCCTGCCTGTTTTCTGGTTATTCAGGTAGGTGAGCGTCAGCAGGGATTGATCATTGTTATGTGCTTTAAGAAAATCCAGCTGCCATTGACTGCCGGTTCTATTTTTTTCGATGCGTTGCCTGATGACGGCGAGATAATGGCGGCCGTCCTGCTGATTAATGCCCAGTTCAGCCAGGCCGGTTTCCGCCTGATCGAGCAGACGCTCTAGAATAATAGTTTGCAGGGTATCGACTTTATCATCGAACCAGTGCGTCTTGTGCTTGAGTCCCAGTTGCGCGGCGCGGTAAAAATCATGCTTGGCATCAGCAAACGGCAGCCTACTTTCAGGCGGCTCATCCAGGGTGGCGTAATAATGCACCAGGCCATAATAAAAAGCGATGTTGGCAATGTTATCGATCGTGCTGGGTGCGCTGGCACACACCCGGTGCTCGATGCGCAAGTGTGGCTGCACGGCTTCATCAAATCCGATCAGTGGGCGATTCCAGCGCCAGATGGTGCCATTGTGTAAACGTAGGTGTCTGAGTTCGTCGCGTTTCGCCTGATAGTGTACCGGCAACAGGATCGGGAAATGTTGCAGATTTTCCTGGAAACATTCGAACAGCGAATCGCGCGCATAGCCCGTACCAAAACTGACACGCCGCAGCGGACCTGATGCGGCGCCACCATAACCGCCTGTAGGCACAGCCTGTTCAAACACCGGAATACGCGTTTCCTGCCATAACCGCTTGCCAAACAGACAGGGTGAATTGGCACTCACCGCGACCATCACTGACGACAATAGAATTGAGGCATTGTAATAACGTACCGCAACTTCCTGCGGCACCTGTATATGAATTTGTAGCGAGGTTGCAGCGGCTTCCAGCATTACATCTCTGTGCCTTACCTGTAGATGCTCTTCGCCACTGATGTTTAATTCAATTTCAAGGCCATCACGCTGTCTCAAAATTTGTTCATTCAGCGCCTTGTATCGATCCATCAGTGAAATGTTATTAAGCGTGAGATCAGTGTCGCGCAGGGTCGGCAGGATGCCGATGCCGAGAATAAGGCTATCCAGAGATTCCGCAGCGTTTGCACACTGCTGCCACAGCGCATCCAGCTTATGTTCAAAGCTGGAGAGCGCATTGCCGGTTAACCGCTCTGGCTCGACATTGAGTTCAACATTAAATCTGGCCAGCTCAGGACTGAGCAGGGGGTTATTCGCCCGATTAAGAAATACATCGTTGATGGCGGCAGGATTGCCCTGTTGATCAAGCAGCCAGGCCTCCAGTTCATAACCGGCCAGCGTTGCTGTCGATGCAAACCGGTGCTGCTCAAACCAGCTTTTCACCAGCGCCGTCTCTTCTTCAATCCGGGCCAAAAATTGCAGGTAATCTGACTTATTATAATGACTATAAAGTATCTCTTCGCCCATGGTCTCAGCCCCTTTCCGACGGATCGCTCATCATGTTAGCCGTTTCACGGATCCTCTTTTTTATTGTAGGGAAAACGAGTATGACCATAGCGGATGATCAGCACAGTCAGTGCGATAACCAGCACCGCCCCTGCAATGCCCAGCATTCGCATGGTGTCGATATTTTTCATATCCAGAATCATGTAACGCGCTAATGCCACGATGGCGATATAGAGCGGAATGCGCACCGGCAACTTGCCTGAATCCAGATAGATAGCTACCATCTCCAGCACTTCCAGATAAATGAACAGCAGTAGCAGGTCGGCCAGTGTCACCGTTCTGGCCGTTATCATGGCTGAGATCTCAATCCCCATGGCGATGACGGTAGCCACTGCGATGAGCAGCAGACCGATGCTTTGAATCCAGCTCAGCACCTTATAGCCGGCATTTCTAATGTTATTCATATCCATTCCTTAAAGTACCAAGTTACTGTTAGGCATACTACCTGAAATCTCATTTTGATCCGTATTAATTGTATCAAGCAGTTGTTGATTCAGGTCAAGCCTTTGTGTCCGGCCTTTCTATTAAATGTCCGATTTTTACATGCTAGGAGTCTGTCGGCGAATAATGCCCGATCGCCATATCATACTCATCACAATTACTTATATCCAATTGCCTCAGGATGAATGAACAATAATGTCAAAACGAATTAGTCCCAGTATCGCCAGCCAGGAGTACGCCATCAGCTACGCTGAATTAATGGACTTCTCACCACACCGCGCCTTACTTCGTTTTCATCAGCGCCACGATCGACACATTGAACAAGCCACCGCAGGCTCAATGCAGAGCAAAGCCTGTTTTGAGGGCTGCGCTTATTGTTGTCATTTCAAGGTGATTGCCGATGCGGTTGAAATCTTTGCCATGGCGGATTTCGTAAAGACTAACTTCGACACACAGCAGATTGATCAGATCATACAATCAGCCAAACATAATATCGAAGAATCCAGAAACCTCGGTCATAAAGAACACGCCACCATCAACCAGAAATGCCCGTTACTGATCGACAACAGTTGTGCGGTGTACCCGGTCAGATCAATAAAATGTCGAAACTTCCACGCCACCGATGCAAGCGGCTGTCACGCCTCCTACGACAACCCCAAAGACCTGACTATTCTTAACGACAGCATCCCGGAAGTTTATATTGTGGCAACTGGAAGTGGTGATGGCTTTATCACTGCGCTGCATAACCATGGCTACGATGATCGAAACTATGACCACAATACTGCGTTTATTGAAGCGCTGGAAAACTCCGGCTGCCGGCGTCGATACGATGCCGGCCGGCGCGCCTTCATCACGGCAAAATATGATAATCATTAATGCTGCTTTAAAATGCCTTTTGCACGGTTATTACCCGTTAACCGGGCGAGCTGAAAACAGCTGCCGGAAAAGATTTTAATGCTAAGACAAAGGTGGCGCTGAGGCTTTTGCTCCAGCTCGGCGTGATGATCTGTTTGCTGATAACGGCTTCGCCTGATAAGCAAAACCATTAGCCGCGCTAACTTTATAGCGCTTCAGTTTCAGGATCGAAAATATCTTCGACCACCACCACTTTCGGTTTTGGATAAAAGTTGAATTCCGTTGCTGAGGCTATTGTGTAGGCACCCATTTTCTTACCGATCAGGATGTCGCCGATCTGCATATCGGGCAGCTCAATATCTTCAGCCACGATGTCAATACTGTCGCAGGTAGGACCCGCCAATACGCTGGATAAAAATTCACCGCTGGGATCAAAAGGTTTTAGTGGTGCCAGAGGATAGGAGGCGTGATCAAACATCTGACCACTGAAGCCGCCATAGACTCCATCGTCCAGATAGTACCAGTTTTTTGCGCCCCGCCTCGCTTTGCCCACGATAGAAACAACTTCGATCATCGCCGGCGCGGCGATAAAGCGCCCGGGCTCTGCAAAAACCTCGACACCTTCCGGAAGCTCGCTCAATGCCTCCATGACCGGCGCACAGAAGTCTGCGATGGGCAATACCGTTTCCAGATACGAGACCGGAAAGCTGCCGCCGATATCCAGAAACTTCCACCTGACACTGTTCATGACTTTCATCGCAGCAATACTCGCTCTAATTGCATTTGCCTGCGTCATCGGTGACAAGGATTGCGAACCCACATGGAATGACAGCCCGACCACCTCAATCTTGTTTTGATGTGCAAATTCGACCAACAGCGGCAGTTCTTCCAGCGCGCAGCCAAACTTACGCGACAGGTCGACCACGGCCTGCTTGCTGCGAAAGCTCACCCGTATTATTAATTCCACCTGACCGGCGTAGGGAATGAATTTTTTCAGCTCCTCCATGTTGTCAATAACAAAGCGATTACAGCCGAACTCCAGCGCACGCTGAATCTCTTTCACTTTCTTGATGGGATGAGTATGGATGCACTGCTCGCCTGTGACACCGAGCGATTCGACCAGCTCAACTTCTCCGCTGGTGGCCAGATCAAAACTACAGCCCAATGACTTTAGTCGTTTGATTAACGCCGGATGCGACAGGGCCTTCAGGGCATAAAAGAGCTTTACCCCAGGCAGAGCAGCCTGTAATAACTTGTACTGGTAATCAACTTCACTTAAATCGAGCACCATAAACGGGGTTTCGTGCCTGGCTACAAGCTCTTCCAGACTGGCGCGGTCAAATTCCTCCAACATATCAGGATGGGATTGTTCCGCAAAACGCTCTACAATAGTTTGCTTAACCATTTTTTAAAGTTTCCGTGATATTGCGGCAGGAAAACCAACCTGAGGCAGTGGGGTTTCAAAAAGTCGTCCAACCCTTTTTCAGGTGAAAGGCGCGGCGCTGATGATGGGCGAATTTCCAGCAGAATGATGCTCAGTTACGAATTTTATCAGGCCTCATTAAGGCGGTGAATTCAGCGGTATCAGCGAGCGCATTATTGCGAATGCCGGCAGCAATGTCTATATGCCCGGAGTCATTCTATAGCGCAATAAATCCGACTGTCTGATGATAAAAAAGCCCCTGTTAAGGAGCTTGTTTACTGAAGTCCGCCCTGAGCAGAAGGCTGCTAATACTCCCGCATCAGCAGCGATTTACCGGTCATGGATGGAGGCTGTTGCAGCCCCATCAACTGCAACACGGTGGGGGCAATCGCGCTCAGTGAAGCACCCGGCCTTAAATGCCAGTTGGCCTGATCAATCACCATGCAGGGCACCGGGTAAAGGGTGTGCTGGGTATGTGGCTCCTGTGTGACCGGTTCCACCATCTCATCGCAATTACCGTGATCGGCAGTAAGCACGACTGAATATTCAGCCTTGACCGCGGCATCCAGAACGCGACCGACTTCATAGTCCAGCGTCTCCACGGCCTTGATCACGGCTTCACGCACTGCGGTGTGACCCACCATATCGCCATTGGCAAAGTTAACCAGAATAAAACTGTGTTCGCGTTTTTCCAGCGCCTCGATAATGGTATCGGCCACTTCTGCCGCGCTCATTTCCGGCTGTTTGTCATAAGTGGGCACATCAGGAGAATTAATCATGATGTGATCTTCACCTGCGAAGGGCTTCTTCTTACCGCCATTGAAGAAGTAGGTAACGTGGGCGTATTTTTCTGTTTCGGCACAATGCAGCTGCTTGTAACCGGCGCGGCTCACCACCGACGCCACGGTAGACTGCGGCCGTTCCGGCGCGTATCCGATGGGCAGCAGAAATTCGGGGTCGTATTCTGTCAGGCAGGTCACGGTAGCACTGGTGTAATCGCCGAGGTCGAACTCAGCAAAATCGGGCTGGCTCAGGGCCGCAGCCAGCTGGCGAGGACGGTCGTTACGGAAATTGAAAAAGATTACACTATCACCCGATTCAACCTGCTCGGCGTCCGCCAGCACGGTGGGCTGGATAAACTCATCGGTTTCTCCCTGGGCATAAGCTGCTTCAATCGCGTAGCGTGCCGACTCAGCCATCACCCCCTCACCTTTCACTATCGCTTTCCAGGCCAGCTCGGTTCGATCCCAGCGGTTGTCCCGATCCATGGCATAGTAACGCCCGGAGACAGTTGCGATGCAGCCACCCGCATCTTCCAGCGCGCTTTCCAGTTCATTGAGATACACCATGGCCGACATCTGCGCGGTATCCCGGCCATCGGTAATCATGTGCACAACCGGTTTTGCTTTACGGTCAATGCACATCTTAATCATGGCCAGCAAATGGTTGATGTGACTGTGCACGCCGCCATCAGAAACCAGACCGATCAGATGCACCGGACGACCGATCGCGTTGGCATCTTCAATCGCGGCAACCAGCGCGGCGTTTTCAAAAAACTCTCCGCTCTCTATTTCATCGTTGATGCGCACCAGGTCCTGACGCATGACTGCACCACAACCCAGAGTCATGTGTCCGACCTCGGAGTTGCCCATCTGACCCTCGGGCAGGCCCACGGCTTCGCCACAGGCTTCCAGTGTGGTGTGCGAATTTCTGGAAAAATATTCATCCAGCCTGGGCGTATCCGCTTCCAGCACAGCATTATTGATGCGACTGGGATTCACACCCACGCCATCGAGTATCACCAGCAGTGTCGGCCTGCGAGGTACAATTCTTACTTCGGCCACTGTACTTTCCCCTGCTTTTCTTTTTTGTTTTTCATAAAATTAATTTTACACCATCAGGTTGTTGGCATGAAGATAGCGCTTACGTTTTATCCTCGGGTTTATCGTTCTCAGCTTCTCGGCGCTCCATCTCTTCAAACATTCTGTCTGCACCTTCTTCGCTTCGAACATCATGTTCTTCTTCATAAATATCGTAATCTACGTCACTATCTCTGGCTTCGGTGCTGGCGATTCTCTCCTTGAGAAAAATCCTCGCCATAACCAGTCCCGCTTCGAACAGAAACAGCATCGGTAACGCCAGCAGGGTCTGCGAGATAATATCCGGCGGCGTGATCAGCATGCCTACGACAAAAGCGGCAACGATAATATAGGGACGTTTTTTTGCCAGCCGATCGGGCGTAGTGACACCGGCGGCAATCAGCAGGAAAGTGGCTACGGGAATTTCAAAGGCCAGTCCAAACGCGAAAAAAATGGCGATGACAAAATCCAGATACTGACTGATGTCAGTCATGACTTCGACACCCTGGGGAGTGACGCCTAAAAAGAAGTCAAACAGTATGGGCAGGATAATATAATGCGCAAAGGCGATGCCGAAATAAAATAGCAGTACGCTGGAGACCAGTAATGGCACCGCCAGTCGTTTTTCATTTTTGTACAATCCCGGTGCGATAAAGGCCCAGAGCTGATGCAGGGTATGCGGAATGGTTAACAGCACCGACAGCAACAGCGCCAGTTTGAGCGGCACCAGAAACGGCGAGGTCACGCCGGTCGCAATCATGGAAGTGCCTTCGGGCATTTGTGCCAGTAACGGCCCGGCGGTATAACTGAAAATATCTTCTGAAAAAAAGAACAGCACCAGAAAAGCGACCAGTATCACCAGTACGATCCACATCAGTCGATCACGCAGTTCAGTCAGATGCTCCATCAACCCCTGCTCAGGCGTGCTTTTGTTTTCATCTTTCACTGACATCAGTACCTTAAAGTTTGGCGCTCAAATTGCTCTGCTATTACCATGAATCGTCATGGCCTAGCTAATGATAAAGGACAACTAAAGCAGGCAGCCAGGATATTCTACTGCCCGCTTTAGCCTGTCGGCTGGCTTCTAAATTCATCATAAGATTCAGGCTTAACCCTGTAACTTTATAAGTCGTTGTTTCAATATTAATTCGGCTATTGAATACTAATGACTCAGGAGTGGATCACTCAGGCTTGTCTTTCCGGCTGTCGGCAACCGCGGCTTCTGTCTCAACGTGAGGCTCTTCCTTAATATCATGGGTCGGTTCATTCGGTGCAAGCAACTCATCCGCATGCTCACTGGCCGGGCGGTTGATTTTCTGCTGCAACTCTTTCAGCTGAACTTCCTGATTGTGAATAACGCGCTTGAACTCGGAGATATCAAACTCCTGCTCCATCTCGCCTTTCACACCTTCGACATAACGCCGCGCCTTGCCCACCCATAACCCCAGAGTGCGCGCAGCACCGGGCAGGCGCTCCGGCCCAATAACCACCAGCGCCAGCACCAGAATAAGCAGTATTTCCCAGAAACCGATGTCAAACATAATTTATTCCACCTCACCGCCTGCGCGTGATGGTTAAACTTTATCCTTGTCTTTGGTTTCCACTTCTTCAGCGTCAATCACATTTTCTTCCTGGTCTTCAAGCTGATTCTTCTCGGTATCTTCGCCCTCTTTCACAGCGGACTTGAAGCCTTTTATCGCCGAGCCGATATCACCGCCCAGATTACGTAGTTTTTTTGTACCGAATAATAAAATTACGATACCCAGAACGATCAATAACTGCCAAATACTAATGCCCATCTCTCTTCTCTCTTGTCTTTAAGTTATCTATTTAAAAAAATTAACGTGAAGCTTTTTCATCCAGCCCCGAGACACCAAAACGCCGTGCCAGCTCCTGCAATACATCTTCGGGCTTTAAACCTTCATGCGCCAGTAGCACCAGCGAATGAAACCAGAGATCGGCCACCTCATACACCAGCTTATCTTTATCACCATCCTTTGCCGCCATTACCGTTTCGGTCGCTTCCTCACCGATTTTTTTCAGTATAGCATCCAGTCCCTGATGATAAAGACCGGCCACATAAGAGGAATCCGCCTCCGCCGTTTTACGCTGCTCCAGTATTTCCGCCAGTTGCTGCAGGACAGGTTCACTCATTATTTATTTACCGTATATTTCTTTCGGGTCTTTGATCACAGTTTCAACTTCGACCCACTTTTCGTCCTGTAGTTGCCGATAAAAACAGCTCTCACGACCAGTATGGCACGCTATGCCACCACCCTGCTCGACTTTCAGCAGAATTACATCTTCATCACAGTCAAAATAGATAGCGCGTACCTGCTGGACATGGCCCGATTCTTCACCCTTGTGCCACAGCTTCTGCCGTGACCGCGACCAGTACACTGCCTGGTTTTTTTCGGCGGTCAGTTTCAGCGCCTCCCGGCTCATCCAGGCGAACATCAGTACTTTACCTGATGCGGCATCCTGCGTGATAACCGGGATCAAACCCTCGGCGTTAAATCGGATTTCATCCAGCCATGATTCTGATGAGTTCATATAAACCTTCGCACGTTACAGGCGCACTTCGATGCCGCGCTCGGCCATCTTCTGCTTGGCTTCGCCGATGCTGTATTCGGCAAAATGGAAAATGCTGGCAGCCAGTACCGCATCTGCCTTGCCTTCCAGCACGCCTTCAGCCAGATGTTCCAGATTGCCGACGCCACCCGAGGCAATCACCGGCACGGTGACCGCCTCGGCAATCGCGCGGGTGAGTTCCAGGTCGAAGCCTATTTTGGTACCGTCCCGATCCATGCTGGTAAGCAGAATTTCACCCGCGCCGTAAGCCACCATTTTATTCGCCCACTCGATGGCGTCAAGGCCGGTCGGCTTGCGCCCGCCGTGGGTGAATATCTCCCAGCGATTCGGCTCACCTGTGGCACTGACCTTCTTGGCATCGATGGCGACCACAATGCATTGCGCGCCCACACGATCCGCAGCCTGTTTGACGAATTCAGGATTGAACACCGCAGCGGTATTAATGGCGACCTTGTCGGCACCGGCATTCAACATGCGTTGCACATCTTCCAGACTGCGAATGCCACCGCCCACCGTCAGTGGAATAAAGACCTCGTTCGCCACCTGTTCAACGACGTGCACAATGGTCTCGCGGTTATCGGAGCTGGCGGTGATATCCAGAAAAGTAATCTCATCAGCGCCTTCTCTGTCATAACGTCTGGCCACCTCCACCGGATCACCGGCGTCGCGGATATCGACAAATTTCACGCCTTTGACCACGCGGCCGTTATCAACGTCGAGACAGGGAATAATTCTTTTAGCGAGTGACATAATAAATGATTCGTTTATAGCGGCGTTATTGCGCGTCCAGCCAGGCCTGGCATTCAGCCAGATCAATGCTGCCTTCATAGATGGCCCGGCCAGTGATGGCGCCCATGATGCCTTCGTCTTCGACTGCGCTCAGCGCCTTGATGTCATCCATGGAGGTGATGCCGCCGGAAGCGATGACTGGAATGCGAACAGCCCGGGCCAGCTTCACCGTCGCTTCAACATTCAGACCCTGCATCATGCCGTCGCGTGAAATGTCGGTATAGATAATCGCCGAGACGCCATCTTCCTCGAATCGCTGCGCCATATCAATGACATCGTGCCGGGATAATTTTGACCAGCCGTCTACCGCCACTTTGCCACCTTTGGCATCCAGGCCGACAATGATGTGGGTGGGGAATTCGGCGCATACTTCGCTGACAAAGTGCGGATCCTTCACCGCCTGGGTGCCGATAATGACAAAACGCACACCCGCATCCAGATAGGTGGCGATGGTATCGTCATCGCGAATGCCGCCCCCGACCTGGATATCAATATCAGGATAGGCGGCGGCGATCTCACCAATCACGCCGGCATTTTTGGGTTTGCCCGCAAAGGCCCCGTCCAGATCAACGATGTGCAAACGTCGGGTGCCCGCTTCCACCCAGCGACCGGCCACGGCCACAGGATCATCGGAAAAAACCGTGCTGTCTTCCATTTTGCCCTGACGCAAACGCACACATTTGCCGTCTTTTAAATCAATTGCGGGAATCAATAACATAATTACTCAATACCTTGTTTTAATTAATCTATCGGGGTTGCTTTATTCGGCTGTATCGACCTTGCCATTCCAGCGGGCGAAATTCTCCAGCAGTTGCAAGCCGTCGGCCGCGCTTTTCTCCGGATGGAATTGTGTTGCAAAAACATTGTCCTGCGCAATAGCAGAAGCAAAATTAATGCCGAAATCGGTATCGCCGACGACAATGCTGCTGTCGGCCGGCGCTACATAATAACTGTGGACAAAATAGAAACGGCTATTCTGCTCGATACCATTCCACAAAGGATGGCTTTTAGTCTGATGCACCTGATTCCAGCCCATATGAGGAATTTTCAGCAGCTCGTCCTTCTGGCTGATTTTATTTTCCGCGAAGGCGGTGCCAAAAAAACGCACCTCACCCTCATACAGCCCCATGCAATCAACCCCGTCATTCTCCCTGCTGTGCGCCATCAGTACCTGCATGCCCATGCAGATGCCCAGAAACGGTTTTTCTCTGGCCGCCTGCAACACCGGCTCAATCAGGCCGCGCTCTTTCAATTCCAGCATACAGTCACGCGCCGCGCCCTGCCCGGGAAAGACCACGCGCTCGGCGGCGGCGATGTCGGCCGGATCAGAGGTTATCTTGACCCTCTGATCCGAACCGGCCACATGTTCCAGCGCTTTTAAAACGGAACGGAGATTACCCATACCGTAATCAACAACAGCGATCAATGACATCAGCTTTACAGTGCTCCTTTGGTGCTCGGCATCACCCCTTCCATACGCGGATCGAAGCTCAGCGCCATACGCACCGCGCGTCCAAACGCCTTGAAGACGGTTTCGGCAATGTGATGGGAATTGTCGCCACTGAGATTATCAATGTGCAGAGTGACACCGGCGTGGTTAACAAAGCCCTGAAAGAATTCGTGCAGCAGGTCGGTTTCAAAACTGCCGATGCCGGCGCGCGGGTATTTTACCCGATGCTCCAGACCGGGGCGACCCGAGAAGTCGATGACCACCCGCGACAGGGCTTCATCCAGGGGCACATAGGCGTGTCCGTAGCGCATGATGCCTTTTTTGTCGCCCACCGCCTGCTTGATCGCCTGCCCCAGAGTGATGCCGATGTCTTCCACCGTGTGGTGTGCGTCAATGTGCAGATCACCGCTGGCCTCGATCTCCAGATCGATCAGACCGTGGCGCGCTACCTGATCTAGCATGTGTTCAAGAAAGGGCACGCCGGTATTGAGCTTGCAAATGCCGGACCCGTCCACATTCACCTGAACCTTTATCCGGGTTTCCAGCGTATTTCTTTCCACACTTGCCTGACGTTCTGTCATTTAATTCTCCAGGCGGACAGCTCTGCCCGTCGTTTATACCTGTAACCAAAACGTTACCGGTCCATCATTAATGAGTTCCACCGCCATATCCGCCCCAAACTTTCCAGTCTGAAGCTGCGGCACTCGTAGTCGCATTATATCAACAACTAGCGCAAATAAATCAGCTCCTTGCTCAGGCGACGCTGCCGCTGAAAAACCGGGGCGCAAACCGCTGCCGGTGTCTGCCGCCAGCGTGAACTGCGGCACCAGCAGTATGCCGCCGTCAATATCCAGCACGCTCTGGTTCATTTTGCCTTCGTCATCAGCAAACACGCGGTAGCCCAGCAGCTTTTTGACCAGCCGTTCGGCCTGCTCTGGGATGTCATTTTTTTCCACGCCCAGCAGTACCATCAGGCCCGGGCCGATGGCGGCAGTGCGCTCTCCATTTATAGACACTGAGGCGCGGGTAACGCGTTGCAGCAGGGCAATCATGCGATTATTGGCCCCGAATTCCGCATCCACACTGTCATTTGTAGGACTGGTCCTACAGCGCAGACCTCAATCCGCTGATAGCTGGAATACAGGTATTTACCCATAATTACGCACAAGGACAAAGGGAGAGAGTCAATAAGGACATAAGGATATAACATAGCATGTGTTAGGTCAGGGACAGGAGGAAAGGACGCTCCGAATTTAAAGGAATGATATTAAGAAAAATACCGGATGGCTATAGCGCGAGACTCAATCACCAATCAAGGAAGATCACAGACCCCGGATTTCCGGGGTCTTTTTATTTCTGTCGCATCATCACCATCAATAATCACAAAGCCTCAAAATCGAACAGTCCAGCATCGGCCAGATGCGAGGACTTAACATTTTCCAGGCTGCGCATAATGATATCACTCCTCCCCGGATAGTCCACTTCCCAGTCCTTGAGCATCGACTTGATGACCTTGCGCTGCATATTTTCCTGCGAGCCGCACAGGTTGCAGGGGATAATCGGAAATTGCCGGGCCACGGCATAACGTTCGATATCGCGCTCCTTGCAGCCGGCCATGGGTCGAATCACCACGTGCCTTTTATCGTCACTGCGCAACTTTGGCGGCATCGCCTTGAGCTGACCGTTGAAAAACATATTCAGGAACAGGGTCTCGATGATGTCATCGCTGTGATGCCCCAGGGCGATTTTGGTGGCGCCAATCTCGTCGGCAAAGTTATACAAAATACCGCGCCGCAAGCGAGAGCACAGGCCGCAAGTGGTCTTGCCCTCCGGCACCTTTTCCTTGACGATGCTGTAGGTATCTTGCTCGATGATATGAAACTCAACACCCTGGGCGCTCAGATACTCGGGGAGAATATGTTTAGGGAATCCCGGCTGCTTCTGATCCAGATTAACCGCCACCAGCTCAAAATCAATCGGGGCTTTTTTCTGCAATGCCATCAGAATGTCGAGCATGGCGTAACTGTCTTTTCCGCCGGACATGCAGACCATAATACGGTCGCCCTGCTCGATCATGCCGTACTGCACCACGCTCTCGCCGACGGCGTGCTGGAGCTTTTTTTTCAGCCGTTTGAGTTCGCTCGCCATGACCGGCAGCGCGACTTTGATGATGGTATCAGTCATACACTGAAGCCTCTCCGGGGGGGCGGGTTTGAAACAGTCGAAGATTCCAGAAATACTGGGTCGGGCACTCGGCAATCAATCTTTCAACGGCTTTATTCATAGCGGCGGCATCGGTTGGCGCATCGGCTGTGGGGAAGTTCGGCATGGGCGGGAACACCTTAATCACATACTTTGAACGCTCACTGTCGTAACAGCCGATACAGGGCAGAACCTGCGCATCACAGGATTTGGTTAGCCGTCCCAGCACCGAAATAGTGGCTTTGGGCACGCCGAAAAACGGCGCAAACACCGAGACCTGAGGGCCGAGATCTTCGTCGGCCAGATAGATCAGCACTCGGCCCCCGCGGGTGTCTCGGATCAGGGAGCGAAAGCCCTCCTCACGGGTATAAGCGAGGGTGCCCAGGCGCGTCCGGCCCCGGGCAACCACCCAGTTGATCACAACATTGCGCATGGGTTTGTAGGGGCCACTGCATGCGTAACGCCTCGCCAGCGCCACGCCGGTAAACTCCAGACCGGCGCTGTGACAGGTGAGTACGATGACATTCTTATTCTGCTCCAGCAGCTCATCGATCTGCTCAAAACCCTCGACCTCGATGTACTTATCCAGTCGCGATACCGGCGCCCACCAGATTAGCCCGTATTGCAGCAGTCCGCGCAAGTAGCTGCGAAAGTGCTGTCGTACCATGGCCTCAATTTCGGCCCCGGTTCTGTGTGGATAGCACAGCGACAGATTTACTTTGGCGATGTGAAAGCGCTTTTTGTTTTTTCCGGCAGCATAATCGCCCAGCCGCTCAGCCACCGCATTTATCACCGACAGCGGCAGCAGGCTGAAGAAGAAAAACAGCAGCAGGCCAAGCCAGGTGAGCCAGAATCGGGGGTGCAGAAAGCTCAGCCTGAACTGCGGCTGGTTTCGATCGGAGCGTGAAGATTGAGCTTTTCTCATCTGTTTTCAGCCGCAGCTATCGACGCCAGAAAGCGGGCATGAACAGCACCAGCAGGGTAAACACTTCCAGACGGCCCAGCACCATGGCGAAGCAGAGCACCCACTTGTCAAAGCTCCCCAGACTGGCATAATTTGCACTGACCTCACCCAGCCCCGGACCGAGGTTATTGATGGTGGCGGCCACTGCGGAAAAGGCGGTAATCTGATCATTGCCGGTCAGCATCAGCAACAGCATCATCACCACAAAAGCAGCGACATAGGCGGCAAAGAAACCCCATACCGCATTAATCACCCGATCCGAAACCGGTTGTTTTCCCAGTTTCACCACTATCTGGGCATTAGGATGTATCAGGCGCAGCATTTCCCGCTGCCCCTGTTTGAACAGCAGCAGCACCCGAATCACTTTCATACCGCCGCCAGTTGAACCGGCGCAGCCGCCGACAAAACTGGCGAACAGCAGCAGCACCGGCACGAATACCGGCCACAGCGAATATTCACTCAGGGTAAAACCGGAAGTCGTGGCGATAGACACGGCGTGAAAAACACCCTGGCGCATGGCCTGCCCCACCTCGGGTATGATCGTATTCAAGTACAGGTAGGAGACGCTCACCACAGATACCGTCAGCAGCAGGAGGGCGTACATTTTGAACTCTGAATCGCGTAGATAATGCTTAATATTAAAGCGTCGCACCGCCGCAAAATGCAGGGCAAAATGAATCCCGCTCAGAAACATGAACAGAATAGCGACTGCTTCCACCCAGGGGTTATTGAAATAGCCCAGACTGGCATCATGGGTCGAGAAGCCGCCGATGGAGACCGTGGAAAAGCTGTGGCTGATGGCATCGAAGACGGACATGCCCGCCAGCCAGTAACCCACAAAACAGGCCATGGTTAAACCCAGATAGATATACCAGAGCGCCTTGGCTGTTTCCGCAATGCGCGGCGTCAGCTTGTTATCCTTCACCGGACCCGGCGTCTCCGCCCGATACAGCTGCATGCCACCAATGCCCAGCATGGGCATAACCGCCACCGCCAGGACGATAATCCCCATTCCGCCCAGCCATTGCAGCTGCTGCCGGTAAAAGAGAATACTGTGCGGCAGATTATCCAGCCCGCTCAACACCGTTGCGCCGGTGGTGGTCAATCCGGACATGGACTCAAACACGGCATCGGTTACACTGATTTCCAGCGATTCGTACAGAATAAAGGGCACCGCACCCACCAGCCCCAGCACCATCCAGAACAGCACCACAACCACGAAACCATCGCGCAGCCGCAGATCTTCACGGCGATTCTTAACCGGCAGATACAGCAGCAGGCCGGAACCAAACAGCAGCAGGAAGCTGTAAGTGAACGCCCCGCCGGCATCTTCCTGATAAAGCAGATCGATGATAATGGACGGCAGCACTGTGGTACTGAACAGCATCAGCAACAGACCAATCAAGCGTTGAATTACGGCAATATGCATGGCGTCGGCTAGATGAAGGTCACGCCAACCTGGAAGAGTTTTTCGACTTCGTGGATTTTTTTCTTGTTCAGCAGGAACAGAATAAGGTGATCTTCCGCTTCGATGACAATGTCGTGATGCGCCATCAGCACCTCATCACCCCGAACCAGCGCGCCGATGGCGGCACCCTCGGGCAGGTCAATCTCATCGATACGCCGGCCGACCACCTTGGAGGTCCTGCTGTCGCCGTGGGCAACCGCTTCAATGGCTTCAGCGGCACCGCGGCGTAGCGAATGCACCGCTACCACGTCACCGCGGCGCACATGCGTCAGCAGTGCACCGATGGTGACCAGCTGGGGGGAAATGGCCACGTCGATGGATTCCTGACTCTCGATTAAATCCACATAGGCGGGACGATTGATTAAGGACATCACTTTCCTTGCGCCCAGTTTTTTCGCCAGCATGGCCGAGAGGATGTTGGCCTCATCGTCATTGGTGAGCGCACAGAACACATCCATCTGATCGATATTTTCTTCCAGCAACAAATCTTTGTCAGCCGAGTCACCCAGCAGGACAATGGTTTTATTCAGTTCACGGCATAAAAGCTCGGACCGGCTTTTGCCGTGCTCGAGTAATTTAACCTGATATTTCCCTTCCAGCGACTGCGCCAGACGCATGCCGATATTGCCCCCCCCGGCCAGCATAATTCTTTTGAACGGGCTTTCCTGTTTGCGCAGCTCGGCCATGACCGCACGAATGTCCTTACGCGCGGCGATAAAGAACACCTCATCATCAGCCTCGATGACCCGGTTACCTTCGGGCACGATGCCGCGACCATGGCGGTAAATCGCCGCCACCCGGGTATCGATGCCCGGCATGTGCTCACGCATGGCGCTGATCGCACGCCCCACCAGTGGCCCGCCATAATAGGCCTTGACCCCCACCAGCTGCACCTTGCCTTCGGCAAAATCGAGCACCTGCAGGGCGCCGGGGTATTCAATCAAACGATGCACATAACTGGAAATAATCTGCTCGGGACTGATCAGCACATCAACCGGCACGGCCTCGTTGCTGAACAGTTCACGATGCTGCAAATAGGCTCTTGAGCGAACCCGGGCGATTTTTGTGGGGGTATGAAACAGGGTGTGAGCGACCTGGCAGGCGACCATATTGGTCTCGTCGCTGTTGGTCACTGCAATCAGCATATCCGCATCTTCGATACCGGCTTTTTTCAGCACCTCCGGATTGGAAGCATGACCGGTGACCGTCTGGATATCCAGACGGTCACGCAAATCACCCAGGAGATCGGCCTGGGCATCCACGAGGGTAATGTCGTTGGCTTCAGAGGCCAGATTGGCGGCCACCGATGAACCCACCTGACCCGCTCCCAGTATTAGAATCTTCATGACTTTGTTATACGCTGAATACCGAATTTAAGTGCCCGGCCTGATGGCAGGTCCGCTAGGAAGCGGAGTTTACGCCCTTCCCCTGAGAAATACAGCCTATTCAGTGTTGCACCGGCGTTCTTCGTCATAGAAAGATAAAAATCTTTCACCGCAGAGACGCTGAGGCGCAGAGAAAAACAAGATCCCGTTTCTTAAGTGTCACTATTGCTGGTTATGCGCCCCTACCATAAAAGACTCAACATGCCTTTTTTAAAAAGAAAAGATTTTCTCTGCGCCTCTACGGTGAAAAAGGTTTTTAACCCAACTTACCCAGACGGCAAAAATAGAAGCCATCGTTGTCGTTTTCGCCCGGCAGTAACTGCCGGCCATGCTTGCAGGCGATACCCCATTCGCTCGCGCCCGGTTCGAGCAGGTTCAATTCCACCGCATCCGGCTGCGTCGCCAGCAGCTGTGCGATCCGGACCTCGTTTTCCCGGCGCAACACCGAGCAGGTGACGTACAGAAGCTGGCCGCCGGGGGCCAGCATCTGCCAGGCCTGCTGCAGAATGCGCTGCTGAGTTTCGGCCAGTGCGGCGATATCCTCCTCACGGCGTAGCGTTTTGATGTCAGGATGACGGCGAATAACGCCGGTGGCCGAACAGGGTGCATCGACCATGATGCGGTCAAAAGGTTTTCCATCCCACCAGGTCGAGGTGTCGCCGGCATCGGCGACGATCAGTTCGGCCTGAAGGTTGAGGCGTTGCAGATTTTCCCGAACCCGGATCATGCGGCCCTCTTCGAGCTCGACTGCGGTCATGCCGGCAATGTCCGGTTCCAGCTCGAGTACGTGGCAGGTTTTGCCGCCGGGGGCGGCGCACAGATCGAGCACGCGCTGGCCCTTGCGGGCATCGAGCAGGTTGGCGGCCAGTTGCGCGCCGGCATCCTGCACCGACACCTGACCCTGGGCGAAGCCGGGCAGGGAGGTAACGTCGATGCCCTGCTCCAGCTTCAGAGCCTGCGGCGCAAAAGGATGGGGCGATGAGGCTATCGCCTGCGCCTGCAACAGGGCCTGATAGGCCTCCCTGCTGTGGTGCATGGCATTGACCCGCAGCCACAATGGCGGGCGCTGATTGTTGGCCTGCAAAATACTCTGCCAGTGCTGCGGCCAGTCCTGCTTTAACAGTGCGATCAGCCAGTAGGGGTGGGAATAAAAAGCCTCCTGATTCGAAGCCATTTTTTCCAGGCAGGCCTGCCGGTCACGAATGAAGGCACGCAGCACGGCGTTGATCATGCCTTTGGCCCATGGCTTGCCCAGTGCCTTGCCGGCGCTGACTGCTTCATTGACCACCGCATAATCGGGCGTGCTCAGCTCGACCAGCTCGTACAGCGCCATCAGCATCAGCAGTTTTATCTCCTGCTCTTTATTGCGTAGTGGCTTCTGCAGAAACTGGTTGAGCAGATAATCGAGCTTCCAGTACCAGCGCAGCACGCCGTTGACCAGTTCCATGGCCAGAGCGCGCTCGCGGCCCTCCAGCACATCGGCCGCCGACTTCGCCGCCGCCAGTGAACGCCCCTGCATCAATACCTGCTGTAATATTTTCAGCGCGATCTGCCGAGCAGATGCCGGTTTGCTCGTAGCGGTTTTTGGTTTATTTCTGGATTGAGTGGCGATAATGTCTACTCCGCACCCAGCACCTGGCCATCAAGATGATGAGCATTGGCGAAATCGGCGGCGGCCATCGCCTTCTTGCCCGCGGGCTGCACTTGCAACAGGCGCAGTACGCCCTCACCGGTGGCCACCTCAATGCCTTCGCGTCCGCAATGCAACACCGTGCCCGCGGCCGTATCTGAAGTCACCGGCAGTACTTCAGAGCGCCAGATGCGCAAGGCCTCGCGCTGGTTTTTTTTGCGCCAGTAGGTGAACGCCACCGGCCAGGCGTTATAGGCGCGCACGGCACGATGGATCTGCGCCGCCGGCAATAACCAGTCGATCTCGGCCTCCTGCTTACTCAGCTTATGTGCGTAGGTGGCTAGCGCTTCATCCTGCTTTTGCGGGGTGATTTTTCCGGCGATAAAGTCCGGCAGCATATTCATCAGGATTTCTGCACCCATCACCATGAGACGGTCGTGCAGGCTGGCGCCGGTTTCATCATCGCCAATAGAACATGCCTGCGTCGCCAGCATGTCGCCGGTGTCCAGCCCCTGATCCATCTGCATGATGGTGATGCCCGTCTGCCTGTCGCCCGCCAAAATGGCGCGCTGGATCGGCGCCGCGCCGCGCCAGCGCGGCAATAAGGAGGCATGAACATTGATGCAGCCCAGACGCGGAATTTCCAGCACCGCCTGCGGCAACAACAGGCCATAAGCGGTCACCACCATCAATTCGGGTTTTAGCTCGCGCAACTCATTTTGCGCAGTTTCTGATTTGAGCGACTCCGGCTGAAACACCGAAATCTGATGTTCCAGCGCCTTTTGCTTGACCGGCGAGGGCCGGGATTCGCGACCACGCCCGGCGGGGCGGTCGGGCTGGGTATAGACGGCGACCACCTCATAGCCGGAGGCGATCAATGAGGCCAGGGGCGCCACCGCGAAATCGGGCGTGCCCGCATAGACAATTCGAATAGATTCAGACACGGTTAACTCTCTGAGGGACGCTGCCTGATGGCATCTTGATGTGCATTAATCAGGCTGACCGATTAATGATGACGGCTGCACGCCCATATTTAGACTGACGCATTCAAACGCCTCGCCTTCTCGATCTTTTTTCTAAGCCGCTGCTGCTTCAGGGGCGACAGATAATCGACAAACAGATTACCCTGAAGATGATCAATCTCGTGCTGGATGCACACCGCCAGCAGTCCGGCAGCCTCGAGGGTAAAGGCATCGCCATCGCGATCCAGCGCTTTCACCTTAACCCGCTCGGCGCGGCGCACCCGGTCGTAAATGTCCGGCACCGACAGGCAGCCCTCTTCCGACTCCTCCTCACCTTCACTCTCTACAATCTCCGCATTAATCAGACACAGCGGCTGGCTCTTTTCCTCACTGACATCAATGACGATGACCTGCCGGTGAACATTCACCTGGGTCGCGGCCAGACCGATACCCGGCGCGGCGTACATAGTTTCAAACATGTCATCCACCAGTTGGCGAACCTCGTCATCAACATTTTCAACCGCTCTGGCCCGGGTGCGCAGACGGGGATCCGGGTAGTGCAAAATTTCGAGCTGGGCCATATTAATTTCTTCAGATCAGGGCTAGTTTAGGGATTTCTGCTAAAATCACTGGGAACTTACTTATTAAATCGAAGTTTATCAGCTAAACTGTTGAAAACAACGGATAATTTCAGGGAAATACTGGGGCCTAAAATAACAATGAACATAGCCGTCATCTTCATCAAATATGCAATTGTAACCTTTTTAGTGGCTTCAGGCGTTTCCGCCTGCTCGTTTCCGTCCAAACGCACACCCGACCCTTCCCAGGCCGAGAGTCCCTCGACCACCGACGCGGACAGCCCGCAGGCTATGGGAAAACAGACAGAAACTTCAGCTGTCGATGACAACGAACAAAAGCAAGCCGGCATCCAGCTCAGGGACAACCGCCCGCTTCAGTACACCGTAAAAAAAGGCGATACCCTGTGGGATATCTCCAGCCAGTTTCTGCGTGACCCCTGGTTCTGGCCTGAAATCTGGCATAAAAATCAGCAGGTTGAAAATCCGCACCTGATTTATCCCGGCGACGTGCTGACCCTTATCTATGTCGATGGACGACCACAGGTGGTGGTAAAAACAGAGCCCAAAAAATCGACCACCAGCACCAGTGAACGCGGCATGAAAGTGGTAAAACTCAACCCGAGCATCCGCAAACAGGGCCTTGATGCCAGCGTGGTTACCATTCCCGGCGACGCCATCCGCCAGTTCCTCAGCAAACCCCGTGTTGTCACCAAAGAGGAGCTGGATAGCGCCCCTTATATTCTTGGCAGTGCCGACAACCATCTGGTGATGGCGCAGGACAATACCGTGTATGTTCGTGGCGAACTGGATAAAGAGCGTATTCGCTTCGCCGTTTTCCGCCCCGGCGAGGCGCTAACCGACTTCGAAAGTGAAGAGATCCTGGGTTATGAAGCCATCTATGCAGGCGAAGCCTACATCAAGCAATATGGCGACCCGGCCACTGCCCGAATTACCGCATCCGAGCGCGAAATATTGAACGGGGATCGCCTGCTACCACTGGATAAAAGCATCGGTGATACACTTTATTACCCACGCACCCCTGATCATAAAATAGAAGGCCGGATTATCTCGCTGTTCGATGCGCTCTTTGGCATCGCCAAATTTCAGATCGCTGTAATCAATCGCGGCAACCGCGATGGTCTTGAAGTCGGTCACCTGCTGGAGACCCTGTCTACAGGCGAGACCATTACCGATCGCTTCGACCCCAAGGGCAAGACTGAGGTCAAGCTGCCGGATCAGCGCAGCGGCCTGATGATGGTTTTTCAGGTCTTTGACAAGGTCAGTTACGGCCTGATTCTTGAATCGACATTGGTCATTAATAACAACGACACTGTTGCTACACCTTAATATTAATCAGGCTTACAGCGAGGCAGTGCCTCGTCAGGGATGAGGAGCAAGGCATGAATGATGTCAAAGACTGGCTGATATTGCTGCGCGCCACCGGACTCGGCGCAGCGGGGTTTCACAAACTGCTGGAGAACTTCGGCCCGCCTGAAAAAATTCTGGCCGCCAGTCGCGGTCAATTATCGGCACTGGGATTCAGCCAACAGACCATCGCCGCCATTCAGCAGCCCGACCTTGATGCCGTACAGCTTGATCTCGAATGGCGGGATGCGGCGGACAACCACCACATCCTCACCCTGTTTGACCCGCAATACCCGCCCCAGCTAAAATCCATTCTCCATCCGCCGCCGGTATTGTTTGTACGTGGCGATCCCGACTACCTGCAGCAGCCGCAGCTGGCCATGGTGGGCAGTCGCAATCCGACCGCGGCGGGAAGAAGAACCGCCTCCGATTTTGCCAAATACCTCTCCGCCTCCGGCATCACCATCACCAGTGGCCTCGCAATCGGCATTGACGGCGCCAGCCATCAGGGCGCATTGCAGGGCATCGCCGGCACCATCGCACTGGTGGCGCATGGTCTGGACATCGTCTATCCGGCAGCCCACCGCGCCCTGGCCGAGGAAATCGCCAATCACGGCGCTGTGGTTTCGGAAATGCCCATCGGCACCGAACCCCACCGCGGGCTTTTCCCCCGCAGAAACCGCATCATCAGCGGCATTTCACTGGGTACACTGGTGGTGGAGGCGGCGCTCAAAAGTGGCTCCCTGATTACCGCCAAACATGCCCTCGAACAGAGTCGCGAAGTGTTCGCCATTCCCGGTTCCATCCACAACCCGCTATCACGCGGCTGTCATCAACTGATTCGTCAGGGCGCCAAACTGGTGGAGACTGCTGAAGATATTATTGAAGAATTGCTGCCCTTCACGCCGGCCCCCGTCAATTCACCAAAAGAACCGGCAAATACCAGAAAAAAAGAGCAGACACTTGACCCCGATCACCTAAAACTGCTCAAATGCCTGCAATATGAAGCCATTGCAATCGACGAGCTAGTCGAACGCAGTGGTTTTTCAGCGGCCGAAATTGCTTCCATGCTGTTAATTATGGAACTTGAAGGCACCATTGTCAGCGAGGGCGGCAGATATACACGCATTAAATAAAGCGCCCGGCAAGATTTCACCCCTACAACAAGTGGATAAATAGATAACCATGTTGATCAAGCAATCCGTCGTCGATGTACTGATGTTTCTCTTTGAAGAATACTTTGGTGATAGCGACGGTGACAGTAACGAGGCCATTGACGAACGCATCCAGATACAACTCCGGCTGGAGGAGGTGGGCTTCCGCCATCAGGAGATTAATCAGGCTTTCAACTGGCTGGAAGATCTGGCGACCCTGCGTGAAAACAGCGTCGATACGCCTGCCCATATCAACAGTGTTCGTATTTTCAGCGAAGTGGAAAAAAACATTCTTGATCAGGAGTGTCTCAGCTTTATTCTGTTCCTGGAACAATCCGGCATTCTGACACCCATCACCCGCGAGCTGGTACTGGATCGGGTCACCGCGCTCGGTCACATTCTGGATATTGAACAATTCAAATGGATCGTCATGATCGTGCTTCACACTCATCCTGGTGAGGAAAATGCCTTTGCCTGGATGGAAAGTTTGGTCTTCAATGAAGTCACCGATTACATTCAGTAACTTCTGAACCTTTAACCTAACACTGTGTAGCACCGCGAATGAGTAAAAATCTTGTTATTGTTGAATCTCCGGCAAAAGCAAAAACCATAGAGAAATATCTGGGCAAGGACTTCAAAGTTCTGGCCTCCTATGGCCATGTTCGCGACCTTGTTCCCAAAGAGGGGGCTATCGATACCGAGCACAACTTCGAAATGAAGTATCAGCTCATCGAGCGCAACGAAAAACACGTCGAGAAAATCATCAAGGCCCTCAGCAAGGCTGACACTCTGCATCTCGCGACTGACCAGGACCGCGAAGGGGAAGCCATTTCGTGGCACTTGCTCGAACTGCTGAAAGAAAAAGGCCTGCTCGATAATGTCGAAGTGCACCGCGTGGTTTTCAACGAGGTCACCAAGCGCGCCATCCAACAAGCCATTGCCTCGCCGCGAGAACTCTCCTACAACCTGATCAATGCCCAGCAGGCCAGACGTGCTCTCGATTACCTGGTCGGCTTCAACCTGTCACCCCTGTTGTGGAAAAAAGTCCAGCGCGGCTTGTCAGCCGGCCGGGTACAAAGCCCGGCCTTGCGCCTGATTGTCGAACGCGAAATAGAAATCGAACAATTCGAGCCACAGGAATACTGGACCATTGAAGCGGAGGTCGCCAAGGACAAGCAACCGTTTGCCAGCAAGCTGAACCTGTACAAGAACGAGAAAATAAAACAGTTCAGCGTCACCGATGCGGACACCGCGACTGAAATCCGTAATACCCTGCTTGCGGCGGCGCAGGGTGAGCTCACGGTTATCAATATTGAGAAGAAACAGCGCAAGCGCAATCCTTCTCCACCCTTTACCACTTCCACCCTGCAGCAGGAAGCCTCGCGAAAACTGCGCTTCACTGCGCAGCGCACCATGCGCACCGCCCAGAATCTGTATGAAGGCATTGATATCGGTGGCGAAACCGTCGGCCTGATCACCTACATGCGTACCGACTCATTGAGCCTGGCGACTGAAGCCACCGATGAGATTCGCGGCCTGATCAAACAGCGTTTCGGCGAGGACAATCTGCCGGATGCGCCGCGCGTATTCAAAAGCAAATCTAAAAATGCACAGGAAGCCCATGAGGCGATTCGCCCCACCTCGGTGAATCATACGCCCGAGAAGATCAAGGCCTACTTGAAACCCGATCAGTTTGCGCTTTACGAACTCATCTGGAAACGCACCATGGCCTGCCAGATGATCCACGCTACCCTGGATACTGTCAGGGTTGATCTGGGCTGCGGCGAAGGCAATGTCTTCCGCGCCACCGGCTCCACCATTCGCCACCCCGGCTTCATGTCGGTGTATATGGAAAGCGCTGACGACAGCAAGGATGATGACGACGAAAAACTGCTGCCCGAACTCAAGGAAGGCGAGAAGGTCAAGCTGCTGGATATCAAAAACGACCAGCACTTTACTGAGCCGCCACCACGTTTTTCTGAAGCCAGCCTGGTAAAAACGCTGGAAGAATACGATATCGGTCGCCCGTCGACCTATGCCAGCATTATTTCAACGCTGGTCAACCGTGGCTACGTGGAACTGGAGAATCGCCGCTTCACCCCCACCGACATCGGCCGTATTGTTAATAATTTTCTCACCGAACATTTCACTCGCTATGTCGATTACAAATTCACCGCCAACCTCGAAGACGAGCTCGATAGCGTAGCCCGTGGTGAAGAGGACTGGGTGCCGTTGCTAAGAAATTTCTGGGAGCCTTTCAAAGAACTGGTGGAAGATAAAGAGGCCAATGTCAGTCGTGCTGACGTTGCCCAATCGCGCCACATCGGCACCGACCCTGAAAGCGGCAAGCCCATCAGTGTACGCATGGGCCCCTATGGCCCCTTTGTGCAGATTGGCGACAAGGACGATGAGGACAAACCCCGCTTTGCCAGCCTCAAGCCGGGCATGAAAATGCACGATGTCACCATGGACAACTACCGGGACCTGCTGGTGCTGCCCCGTGAGCTGGGCGAGACGCCTGAAGGAGAAAAAGTTTCAACCAACTATGGTCGCTTTGGACCGTATGTTAAGTATGACAACAAATTTGTCTCCATCAACAAGGCGTATCAGGATCAGGGTATTGACCCCTACAACATCACTCTTGAGCAGGCCATGGAACTAATTACGGCGAAAAAAGAGTTCGATGCCAATAAATACATCAAGAGTTTTGAAGGCACCAACATCGAAGTGTTAAACGGTCGCTTTGGCCCTTACATTACCGACGGTGAAAAAAACGCCAAGATCCCCAAGGACAGGGAGCCTAAAGACCTCACCCAGGAAGAGTGCGAAAAACTGCTGGCAGAAGCCCCTTTCCGCAAAGGTCGCGGCAAAAAGAAAGCTGCAAAGAAAAAGGCGGTAAAGAAAAAAGCCGCGCCAAAGAAAAAGACCGTGAAGAAAAAAGCCGCGCCGAAAAAGAAGACGGTGAAGAAAAAAGCGGCCCCGAAAAAGAAAGCCGTCAAGAAGAAGTAAACCCGGATGGCGAGCCATTTTGCCGTCAGCTACGCCGCTCACCAGATTCGACAGGGTGGCGTCATTGTCTACCCCACCGACACTGTCTACGGGCTAGGCTGCGACCCCCTGAATTTTTCTGCGGTCACTTATCTCAATCAGCTGAAAGAACGGGAATCCGGCAAGGGCTTCATTTTGCTGGGCCACACGCTGGAACTTTTCGACGATTACATAGAGCCGCTTACCGCCAGCGAAGAACGCAGCCTGTTGCAGACAGAGCGCCCGACCAGCTGGGTGGTTCCCGCCAGAGAGTCATTGCCCGAGTGGCTCAGCAACCCCGAACACACCCTCGCTATACGCATAACCCGACACCCGGTGGTGACAGAACTCTGCCGGCAGCTTGGACACCCTCTGGTCTCGACCAGCGCGAACCTGTCGGGCATGAAGCCTGCGCGCAATGCCTTGCAGGCACATAAATATTTTCATGATAAAGTAGCGGCCCTGTTAATTGACGACCGTCATCTCAGCGGACAACCGTCAACTATCAAAACCCTGGACAGCCTTTTAACCCTACGCCAATAAACGAGCTTCGCCCATGTCACAACCCGATACCCGCGCCGTCAAAGAATATTTACTCAGCCTGCAAAAAAGCATCTGCGATGGACTCGCCGCTGAAGATGGCCAGACCGATTTCATTATTGATGAATGGCAACGTGAAACCGGCGGTGGTGGCGGCATTACCCGGGTGCTTTCCAATGGCGCTGTTTTCGAACAGGCAGGGGTGAATTTTTCACACGTTACCGGCGGACAACTGCCGGCCTCGGCCACCGCCCACCGCCCCGAATTAGCCGGCAGGGAGTTTGAAGCCATGGGCGTCTCACTGGTCATCCATCCACGCAACCCGAACATTCCCACTTCGCATGCCAATGTGCGTTTCTTTATCGCCCGCAAGGAAGGCGCTGAGCCGGTATGGTGGTTTGGCGGTGGTTTCGATCTGACCCCCTACTACGGCAATAAAGAGGACTGCCTGCACTGGCACAAAATTTCACAGCAGGCCTGCCAGCCCTTTGGCGATGAAGCCTATCCCAAATATAAACAATGGTGTGATGACTATTTCTATCTGAAACACCGCGATGAACAGCGTGGCATCGGCGGGTTATTTTTCGATGACCTGAACGAAGGTGGCTTTGATCACTGCTTCGATTTCACCCGCAGCGTCGGCGACCATTATTTGAAAGCATACCTACCGATTGTGCAGCGCCGAAAGAATACCGAATACAGCGAAGCGCAACGCGAATTCCAGCTCTACCGTCGCGGCCGTTATGTGGAATTCAATCTAGTTTATGATCGCGGCACCCTGTTCGGCCTGCAAACCGGCGGCCGCACCGAATCGATATTGATGTCGCTACCGCCGGTAGTGCATTTCAAATACAACTGGCAGCCCGAAGCCGGCAGCGCCGAAGCCGAGCTTTACGACTACTACCTGAAACCCAAAGACTGGTTTAACGCTGACTGAGCGAATCGATCATGCTATGAGTTATTGCGCTGAATACGCCGAATCATAATTACCGCTGAGGTGCGGAGACGCTGAGGAAAGCCGCTTTTTTATAAAAGCATATTCAGCATCTATTCTGTATCCGGCGTGTAGTGAAGCACCAGCACACGATACCGGCTTTCCCTGCTTTTTTCGGCCAGTCCGCGGCTGTTCAATTTTTTGCTTTAACAATATACACAAACCATCTTCACCACATCAGCATAGATATCAGCGCTGCCGGGCTGATACAATAACGGCCATCTAATTCAACTGTGGAGATCATCATGTCAACTACCGGGCTTTTTCAGGGCATACGTATGCGTCGCATGCGCCGTGACGATTTCTCACGTCGACTGATGCGCGAACACCATGTGCACAGCGACGACCTGATCTGTCCGATGTTCGTGCTCGAAGGCGAGAACCAGCGCGAAGCGGTCGCCTCCATGCCCGGCGTGGAACGCGTCAGTATCGATCAGCTGCTGCTCGAAGCCGAGCAGTGCCTGAAGCTGGGCATTCCCGCCATTGCGCTGTTTCCGGTGGTGGGCAAGGAGAAAAAATCCGATAGCGCCGAGGAAGCCTTTAATCCTGACGGCCTGGCACAGCGGGCGGTGCGCGCACTGAAAGCAAAATTCCCCGAACTTGGCGTAATTACCGACGTCGCCCTCGACCCCTTTACCAGTCACGGCCAGGACGGGCTGATTGACGAAACCGGCTATGTACTCAACGATGAAACCATCGAAGTGCTGGTCAGGCAGGCGCTGTCACACGCTGAAGCCGGTGCCGATGTGGTGGCGCCCTCGGACATGATGGACGGGCGTATCGGCGCCATCCGCGAAGCCCTGGAAGAGGCCGGTTACATTCATACCCGCATCCTCGCTTACGCTGCCAAATACGCCTCCAGTTTTTACGGCCCGTTCCGCGATGCGGTGGGCTCGGCCGCCAACCTCGGCGCAGGCAACAAATACAGCTACCAGATGGATCCGGCCAATTCCGACGAAGCCATTCGTGAAGTGGCGCTCGATCTGGAAGAAGGCGCCGACATGGTCATGGTCAAGCCCGGTATGCCCTACCTCGACATCGTCCGCCGCATCAAGGACGAATTCGGTGCGCCGACTTTTGTCTACCAGGTTAGCGGCGAATACGCCATGCTCAAGGCCGCCGCACAGAACGGCTGGCTGGATGAAAAAGCCGTGGTCATGGAAAGCCTGCTGTCGATGAAACGCGCCGGCGCCGACGGCATTCTCACCTATTACGCCAAAGACGTGGCGCAGTGGTTAGCCGAATAAATGCACGCAGATAGCATTGATCGCTACGCCGTGTTCGGCAACCCGATCAGCCACAGCCGATCACCGCAGATTCATCGCCTGTTTGCCGAGCAGACCGGGCAGTCGCTGAGCTACACCGCCGAACTGGCGGAAGTGGATGACTTTGAAGCGCGGGTGCGCGAGTTTGTCGCCAATAACGGCAAGGGGCTGAACATCACCGTACCCTTCAAGCAGCAGGCCTGGCAGCTGGCGGATCACCGCAGCCCGCGCGCTGAACGCGCCGGCGCGGTCAACACCCTCATGGTCGAAGCCGATGGCCGTTTTTTCGGCGAAAACACCGACGGCATCGGGCTGGTGCGCGACCTTATCGAAAACCATCAGGTATCATTAAAAAACAAACGCATCCTCATTCTTGGCGCGGGTGGCGCAGTACGTGGTGTTATCGAACCGATGCTGAGCGAACACCCCTCCGAGCTGGTGATTGCCAACCGCAC
>JAVVEE010000003.1:49812-64728 GCA_032251315.1 Gammaproteobacteria bacterium | reverse complement strand
GCGCAGACATAGATCTCCCGGCCATATTTACTGTAGAGCCTGGCATTGGCATCAGAAGTTTTGGCCATGGACTCTTTACGATTCTGGTAGGCTCTGCCCATAAGACTGCTGCTCCGCTTGAATTTGGATAAACCTAAATTTTACAGCTTAACTATTTTATAGGGAAAAAGGTGGAAATATACACTATCGTTATAGTAGTTATTAGGTGAATAATATGAGTTTTAAAATAGCAATAAGTATTTTTATATCTTATTTAATAATGCAAGGTAGTCTTTGTGCTGCTGAATTAAAAGATGCCACATTAAGAGATGAAGATATCTCAGCAGCGGTGCTTTCCGTGAAGCATTTTACTCGGCCGGATGGGTTGATAGAGTATGTGTATACAATTAGCAACCCTGATGAAAACAAAGGTGAAATCGATGAGTTATTAATAGACTTAACATGTGATGTTAAATTTGATTCTATTGTCCTTCCTTATGCAGACGGAAAACCGGGTTATGAAGGTGATTTTTCAGACAATGTAAAATTGCATACTCCTGTTGCGATACACGCTGATTATGGCAGTGCAGCAATTTATGCTATTTCAAAAAATAATGCTGCACTTTGGGGTACTCATATACCACCATCGAATATTATTACAGGTTTTCGTTTAATTAGCCCCGCTAAACCGGGAATGAGACGTTATGAAATAACGCCCTGGGTTCATTATGATGAAAGCTGGATATTTCCTGAGGATGAATCATTAGTGCCAGACACTGTAGATTTTACTATTACAGGTATAATTGCAGCACCCGGTTGTCCAGGTGTTACAGAACCGCCAGAAACTGCTCTTTATCCTGGTGCGACCTTTCAAGTAGAACCAGAAAACATTAATCAATTATTACAATATCGCTCTCCGCAAATGGATCGCTTCCATGTCGATGCTGGTACAAAGGAAATCGAGATGCATATCTATTATGGGAAAGATATTGATTCAAAAACATTTAAGATTGAACCTGCTTATTTAAAAAGTTACTTTAATCCTGTTGCTGGCACAGACGAGAAAATATCGTTGCCATTAAAAAAAGCACGTAATAAAATTAAATTGTCAGTGCATACAATTAAGGCAACGGGTACTACACGTAAAGAGAATGAAACCCATCATTCCTATAAAGATACGGATGTGTTTGAAATACGTGTTGATGGAAACAAAAAATAATCTGTAAACTAAGCATGTCTTGTTTTCAAGATATGCTCAGTTTAATATGTAGGATCAGATGAGAAAGGCGCTTACGTAATCCTCTTCTGACAGCAGTACCGACAGAGGAGAAAAGGGGGTCAAGTATCATAATCACTCCTTATCACTTTCACCGCTCGTGTCAGT
This sequence comes from Gammaproteobacteria bacterium, assembly GCA_032251315.1. Classification (GTDB taxonomy): domain Bacteria; phylum Pseudomonadota; class Gammaproteobacteria; order SZUA-229; family SZUA-229; genus LH-M37. Next base: position 63,365 of record JAVVEE010000003.1, on the reverse strand, counting down.
TTTCTATAATTTCATATATTTTCAAAATGCGCCAAAGTCCGCTATGGGTCAAAAGCAGACTTATCATTTAACATTGTCACCATAATATGATCAAAGCGTTCAGGTTTTGCTTCATTAACAAAAGCGGCTACCAGCAGACCGCGCCGACTCACAGTCTCTTTTCTACATTTCCCGGGGCATTTTTCTGGCCATTTCTTTCCTGTTATGATTAGCTTTCAACAAGGCGTGCTGATTACTGTTGCCGTAGCCGCCGATAGCGAGTCCGACTTTTTCCACCCAATGCCAACAAATGAGAATTATTATGAAACAACCCTTATCCCTGTTTTTCGTTCTGTTGTTGAGTGTGACCGGTTCTGTACACGCATTTAACGGCTATTACGCGCCTGCGCCCGCACCTATTGAAAACCCGGTGCAGACTATCCAGAATGCGCTGCACAAGCTCCAGGCCTTCGGCGCCGGCGACAAACAGGGCGACGCCGGCCTGATGCGCGGCTTTATCGAAAAGGAGATCATTCCGCACTTCGCTTTCGACCAGATGACCTACTGGATAGCCGGTCCGTTTGCCCGGCAGATGAACGCGCAAAACATGCAGGAACTGGAAAATCGCGTCAAACAGAACTTTTTCAACAGCCTCAGTACCCATCTGGGCAGCTATGATGCCAATACCACCAAAGTGAATTTCAGACCCGCGCACTATCGCGGCCCTGATGAGGCCGTTGTCAGCGCCCTAATTTACAGCGCCAACCAGCCCCCGGCCAAGCTGGACTTTCGCATGAAGAGCCAGCCCGGCAATCAGGGCAGTCACTGGAAAATCGTTGACATCTCCGCCAACGGCATCAGCGCCACGCTCTATTATCGCCAGCATTTCATCTCTACCTTGCGCCAATATTGATCGCCTCTATATACACAAGCTGTCTTCGGACAGCTTAATTTTATTGCGATGAAGAACCTATTCGAGGCCATTCCCGAAAATCTCGATTCTGAGCTCATGACTCGCCTTGTCGATAATGACCAGGTTAAAATCGAACGCATCGTCTCCAGGGGCCATCGCTCACCCGACTCCGGCTGGTATGACCAGAATGAAAATGAATGGGTCATGCTGGTACAGGGCGAAGCTACGCTGGCCTTTGCGGATGCGGCATCAATGACTTTACGCGCGGGTGATTTCGTCAATATTCCGGCGCATACTAAGCATCGGGTGGCATGGACCACGCCGGAGACCGAAACCATCTGGCTGGCGGTGCATTATTAAAAACCCTATGATTCGGCGCACCCATGCACCGCACTGTTAACACCAACCCCATCCGTCAGGAGCCACAATATGGAAGCCATTTTTACCAGCGTACTGTTTTTCGCCGCCTTTCTGCTGCCGCCATTCTGGAAAATATATAGCCGGGCCGGGCTGAATCCCTATCTGAGCCTGACCGTGCTGATTCCCTTTTTCGGCTTCATCATCGCGGGCCTTATTCTGGCTGTGTCTGACTGGGAGATTAAACCCCAGACCAAAGGGCTTTAATTATGATTATCAATCTCTGGCAACTGGCTTTTCTGATAATAATCCTGCTGTTAGCCTCATCGATTCTGAACAAGGCCGGTTTTTCCCGCTGGTGGTCACTGTGCCTTTTTCTGCCGGTGGTGAACATCCTGATGATCTGGGCGTTTGCCTTTATCGCCTGGCCGGCAGAAAAAGCGGAGCATGAACAGCTCGAGCACGATCAATAACTCTCATCTTTTATTCTAATCTGTGCTAAATTTTCACATTCTCAAAACACCTATTATCAGCTCAGCCGCTGACACTGTGCGCGGCCATTAAATTCGTACGGACTGTCCAATTATGATATCAGCAAGAGAAGCTCTCAAACGTCTGCAGGAAGGCAATCAACGTTTTGTCTCCAATGAATGCCGCAACCTGTCACTGAGCGATTCCCAGCGCGCCGAACTGTCGAAGGAGCAGAGTCCGCTGGCGATCATTCTGGGCTGCTCCGATTCGCGGGTGCCGGCCGAAATCGTCTTTGATCAGGGGCTGGGCGACCTGTTTGTGATTCGGGTCGCGGGCAATATTGTGGCGCCCTCGCAAATCGGCAGCGTCGAATTCGCCGCCTCACGTTTTGGCACGCCGCTGGTGGTGGTGCTGGGCCATTCACAGTGTGGCGCCATTCTGGCTACTCTGGAAGAGTTGCAGCGACCCAGCGAGAACCAGTCACGAAATGTGCGCTCCATTGTCGATCGTGTCCGCCCCTCGGTGGAGGCGTTGCTGGCCACAGACTTCAAAAATGACCATCAAGAGTTGGTAAGGCAGTCGGTGCGCGCCAACATCCGCGCCTCGGTCAGCCATCTGCGCCACGGCTCGGAACTGCTCGAAGAGCTCATAGATTCCGATAAGCTGGTGGTTGTCGGTGCCGAATATTCGCTGGAAACCGGCCTGGTCGAATTCTTCGACAGCATGCCGAGCGACTGATCACCCGCGTGGAGCGCCTAAAGGAGAAAAACCAGCGTTAGGAGGCTGGATCCGGCCTGTTTTATTCACGCCCGACCACCTTATTAGCTCTCTGCCAGCGCCATCCGCCTGCTACGCTCGCGCCTACGGCGAGTATGAATATTACAACGCCGGTCATGGTCAGACTTGCATATTCCAGGGTCGGCATGATCATGCCGCTGGCAGTTAACAGTCCCACGGCAAGGGTATGAAGCAGCACTTTGTCTCCAGCAATGTCGGCGGTGATGTAGCCACCGATAAACATGATCACCACAAATACAGGAATACCGACAAGGTATCTGAAAATGCCACTGATCTCATGCAGGTAGGGATAGCTTTTTGCCAGCGCATTGTAGCCCACGGCTATAAATATATAGGCCAGCTGTAGCAGCAATATTACGACCACAATGAACAGGCTGCCAATTACAATGGCTTTTATACTTTTCATGGACAGGCTTCTTAACAATCTCTGACCGAACAAAGTTTACGCCTGCCCATTCAGCTCGCTCTGACCTACATCAACAACACAGAGGTTGCACCGGGCTGGGGTCGAATTCGCTCATAATCAGCAGGCAAATTCATACGTCTGAGGGTGTAGGATAACAGCCTTAATCTTTTTTAAAGTCGCAGGGTATTTCGTACTGTTGAATGCCCTGTTTACCACTGGTTATTATCTGTATTGGAGGAGCCTGCATCATGATCGACATTCAAAGCCAGCTGGGCGAGGAAGCGGAATCGCTACTCGACCATCGTTGCACCACCATCCCCAAAGAGAACATTCACGCACCCGGCCCGGACTATATCGACCGCATTGTCGCGCACAAGAATCGCAAGCCCGGCGTGCTGCGCAACCTCAGTGCTTTTTATAATCACGGCCGGCTTGCGGGCACCGGTTATCTCTCCCTGCTGCCGGTCGATCAGGGCGTCGAGCACTCTGCGGGGGCCTCTTTTGCGCCCAACCCGAGTTTTTTTGACCCCGCCAAAATTCTCGAGCTGGCGCTGGAAGGCGGCTGCAACGGGGTTGCCTCCACCCTCGGTGTGCTCAACAGCGTGGCGCGCGATTACGCCCACAAAATTCCCTTCATCGTCAAGATCAATCATAACGAGCTGCTGAGCTATCCGAACATTCACGACCAGACCCTGTTCGCCAGCGTCGAGCAGGCTTTCGATATGGGCGCGGCGGCGGTGGGCGCGACCGTCTACTTTGGTTCCGCCGAATCCCGCCGGCAGATTCAGGAGATCAGCGAAGCCTTTCAGCATGCCCACGAGCTGGGCATGGTCACCGTGCTCTGGGCCTATCTGCGCAACAGCGCCTTCAAGCACGAAGGCGTGGATTACCATGTTTCCGCCGACCTTACCGGTCAGGCCAATCATCTGGCGGCGACCATCGATGCCGACATCATCAAGCAGAAGCAGGCGCAGAATAACGGCGGCTATACCGCCCTCAATTTCGGCAAAACACACCCCGATGTCTACCGCAAACTCACCAGCGACCATCCCGTCGATCTGGTGCGTTATCAGGTGGCCAACTGTTATATGGGCCGAACCGGCATGATCAATTCCGGTGGCGCCTCGGGCGAGGACGATCTGCATCAGGCGGTGCGCACGGCGGTGATCAACAAACGCGCCGGCGGCATGGGGATGATTTCGGGGCGCAAGGCGTTCCAGAAACCCATGGCCGAAGGCGTTAAGTTGCTCAATGCCATTCAGGATGTTTACCTGTCGGATAAGGTCACCGTGGCCTGATCACCGGCTCTTAATATGGCGGACATGAACAGTAGCCTTCGTGCTTCAGAGCGCGGAGCAATCATCGTCCGGTTATTAAATGGCCTGCTTAATGCTATATTACCCGCCGATCAATTTTTCGCGTCGGGAAAATAGAATGAAACATAAACAGTTAGATAAAACGGCCCTGCACTGGCGCCGCACGAAAATTGTCGCTACCCTGGGTCCTGCCACCAGCACTGCGCCGATGGTGGAAAAACTGATCAAGGCAGGCGTGAATGTTTTCCGCCTGAACATGTCACACGGCAGTCACCAGCAGCATCGGGATGCTTTCCAGCTGGTGCGGGAAATCGCCCTCAGCATGAGCCAGCATGTCGCCGTACTCATGGATTTGTGCGGCCCCAAAATTCGCACCGGTAAATTCAAAAAGGGCAGCATCAGCCTGAAGAAAAATTCAACGGCCCTGATCAGATGCGACATCACCACCGGTGATGAAGGGGTGATCGCTTCGCAATACACCCAGCTGTATAAGGACGTCAAAAAGGGAGACCGCATCCTTCTTGATGATGGCAACCTCGAACTGCGAGTGGAAAAAGTCACTGGCAAAACCATCAGCTGCAAGGTTATTCATGGCGGCATCCTCAAGGACAACAAAGGCATTAACCTGCCCGACTCCAAAGTGTCTGTCTCCAGCTTCACCGCCAAGGACAAGAAAGACGTCAAGCTTGCCATGGAGCTGGGCGCGGATTTTGTTGCGCTGAGCTTTGTACGCAACGGCAAGGATATTCTGGTGCTGGACAGCTACATGAAAAAGAATGGCGGGCAGATTCCCATCATTGCAAAAATCGAAAAGCCCGAAGCGATTACCAACATCGACAGCATTCTTGAAGCCTCCTACGGACTGATGATTGCACGCGGCGATCTGGGCATTGAGCTTCCCGCCGAGCAGGTTCCCCTGATTCAGAAGGAGCTCATCTGCATGGCTCGCGAGCGCAACTGTCCGGTGATTGTTGCCACTCAGATGCTCGAATCCATGATCGAACATTCCCGCCCTACCCGCGCCGAAGTCGGCGATGTCGCCAACGCCGCGCTTTTGGGCAGCGATGCGGTGATGCTTTCTGGTGAAACCGCAGTCGGCAAATATCCCGTGCTGGCGGTAAAAATGATGGATCGGGTGCTGCGCGAAATTGAAGCGCATCAATGGCAGCACAATAATTTTGGTGGCCGCGACAATCAGGTTACCAATCCCGACAAAATCTCGGTACGCAAGGCGGTCGCCTACGCGGCTACCTCCCTGGCACAGGATCTAAAACTTCAGGGCATTATTGTGCCCACTGCCAGCGGCACCACCGCCCAGATCATCGCGGCCAGCCGGCCGACCTCGCCCCTGCTCGGAGTCTCTTCACGTAGCCACATCTGCCGCAAGCTGGCCCTGCACTGGGGCGTCATTCCCATAGAGGCCGATGAAAACCAGACCCACGACTGGAAAGCACTCAGTCAATCCATCTCCAAATATTGCCATCTCACCAAAACCGGCAACACCGTGTTGCTGGTCTCCGGTTTTAATGAAGACCCGGCTCTGAATGAACCCGCAATGAAAATACTGAAGGTATAATTCCATGCCCTATCCATTCAACTTTATTTTACGACCGGTTATTTTATGAAAAACAGCATTGTCGTTAGCGCCGAGTTTTACTTCAAAGGCGAGAAATATACCCCCTCCATGGTCATTGATCTGGATGAACACATAAAGTCCAAAAGCTCTGATGAAGCCTTCCATCTGTTGCTGGCCAAAAACAATAGCATCGACACCTACTCTTATGAATACGAAGTGCTGCTGGACCAGCCCCTGCGGTTTTCCGATGCCGAAGGCATGGCCCGGCACTTTCTTAATGAGACCGATTTTGACTTTGCCGCTTTTACCCGGGCCTGTCAGCAGGAGAGCATTCTGGAAGCCATCGCCGATATCGCCCGCACCCATCTGGCGGTGACCGACCTGTCTACCCGACCCGAATTACAGGCGGCATTAGTCGAGGCCTTCGAACAGGGTCGAAAGTCATGACGGATATCGAAGCGGATTCAATCCAGCAACAGATCGTTGCTGAAACATCCAAAATCGCCTGGCATGAACTGCAATGTTTTTTCGCCGGCGGCATGGCTGTTTTTGTCGCCGATGAGCTGGATCTGATTGAAGTCGCGACCTGTTTCGCCGAGGATAACAGGCCCATGGTGGAGAAGTGGATGCAGGAAAACCTTGTCATGCCCGTGCCTGATGAGCAGGCAAAAATCTGGTATGAGAATGATACTACAGTGTGGGCGGTGGTAGTTAAGCCCTGGATTCTGGTGCAGTCGGTGCAGGCTTCATGATGAACGACTTCCAGCTCGACCCGCAACTGGTTCGCGACTGCTTTGTACTGGGCCGGATTAAAAACACCCGCCTGCTGCTGCTCAACAATGCGCTGGTGCCGTGGTTCATTCTGGTGCCGGAGACCACTGCCTACGAGATCTATGAACTGCCCCAGGCGCAGCAGCATGAACTGCTGGAGGAGATAAACATTATTTCCAGTCACCTCAAGCAGAATTATGCGGTCGATAAACTCAACATCGCCGCCATCGGCAATGTGGTCAGCCAGATGCACATTCATGTGGTAGGCCGCCATGTCGATGATTTCTGCTGGCCGGGCGTGGTCTGGGGCGCCGACCGGAAACAGCCTTATCGGGATAATGAAGTTCAACAGATAAAATCCCGGCTGTCTGAAATGCTCGCCGGTATCTTTGTCGCGCAATAGCTACTGCTCAGCCGGATTGATATTGCCCAATGTATTCGACAATACTTCAGCATTCATTAACTAATATGATTTCATTTTACTGACGTGCGTTTTCGCAAACCACAAGCCGAAAGTTATGCCATCGAACCGGATTACTCGGTGCCGCTGGCCGGCCTCTTTGACATTACCGCACCTGCCACGACTACTGGCGAAACCGAGGCTTTATGCGCCGCAAAGCTTCTGGCCATACACAAAAATGACGAGGCCCTGGCCTGGCGTATTGCACTGATTGAAAATGCGCAATACAGCATTGATGCGCAATACTACAGCTGGCACGCGGACATCTCCGGGCAGTGGCTGATCAGCAAGCTTATTGAAGCGGCTGACCGGGGTGTGTGGGTGCGCTTGCTGCTTGATGACATTCACACTCTCGGTGCCGACCGGCGTATCGCCACTCTCAATCGTCATAAAAACATTGAAGTTCGTATTTTTAATGCCTTCAAACATCGCTGGTCGAGCCAGTTTTTTCGTATCTTCGAACTGCTGTGGAACCTCAAGCGCCTGAATCACCGCATGCACAACAAGCTCCTCATCGCTGACAATCTCACCGCCATTATTGGTGGCCGTAACATTGGCGATGAGTATTTCAGTTTCAATAAAACGCTCATCTTTCGCGATCTTGATTTACTGGTGTGTGGTGACGCCGTTGAGCGATTTTCGCACAGCTTTGACCTCTTCTGGAACAACCCTATTTCCAAGACTGCACGACGTTTAATCGCCTTTCGACCAGGGCGGCTGAACTACCGCCGGATGCTGAAACACCTCGATCAAAATATTCTGCTGTCTCAGCAGATCATTCAGCATATCGAATCAGTTAAGAACGGTCTTCTCAAAAATGCTGATCTGAAAAGCCGCTTGATCTCAACCCATGTTGAGATAGTCTTTGACCTGCCCGCTAAAAATTCTTCGCCGGAAGAGTCACTGGCCCAGGAACTCAACCGACGTAATCTCAAAACCACAAAACAGCTCACCGTGATTAGTGCCTACTTCATTCCAAGCCAGTCCCTGCTGGCTTCTTTTAAAACACTGCTGGATAACGGCGTGCGCATTCAGGTGCTGACCAATTCCCTGGCTTCCATTGATGTCACCGCTATCTTTACCGGCTATGAACGCTACCGGCACCAGCTACTTAATATGGGCGTCGAGCTATACGAGTTTCGGGCTGAGCCTGAGTATCATCCTGAATTTTCTTCCTGCCCGGCGCAGGTTGACTTCTTTAGCCTGCACGCCAAGTCGATTATTTATGATTCCGATTCGGTTTACATCGGCACGCTTAATCTTGATCCAAGATCGGAGTTTCTCAATACCGAGATTGGCATGTTTATTAACAATAATGAACTGACAACGATAGTGCACAACACTTTTATCGATGACCTTAATGACGGCAAATACTGGCAGGTCAAGTACAATAAAGAGGGCAAGCTGATCTGGCAATATCGGGACGAAGTTAGAACCCGACAGCCCGCCCGCAGTTTCTGGCAACGTGTCAGGAAAACCGTCATTGCGCTGCTCCCTATACAGCAGCACCTGTAAAGCACGGCAGCCTGGCGAAGAGTTTACAATTAAACATCATCAACAGTCCTTTAACTCTGACCAGGTATCACCATGCCCAGTTTCCTACTACTCGCTCGCAGCAGTCTGCTCATAATAATGCTGATGTCCCTGTTCTCCTGCTCCGGCCAGCGCCCATCCAACCTCGGCATCAGCGATAATCAATTACCCACCTGCCCGCCCTCACCCAACTGCGTTTCCAGCGATGCCGCAGACGAGGCACACATGGTTCGCCCGCTAGCGTTTGACCAGCCTGCGGAGGAGGCGTGGGAAATCGCAAAACAGGCAGTATCTGCAATGCCGCGCACTATCATCATCAGCCGCACATTCGACTACCTGCATGCTGAATGTAGCAGCTCGGTGTTCGGCTTCGTTGATGATCTGGAACTGCATCTTCGCCCCGACCAAAACATCATCGCCGTCCGTTCCGCTTCACGGCTGGGTCACTCTGATTTTGGGGTAAACCAGAATAGAGTTTAAAAATTGCGTACTGCTTTTGCTAAGCAGGCAAGTGCTTCTGACTAGCCATAAACAGCTACAAAAAACGCGCTAACATGGCCTCAAAACTCAGCACTTCGCCAATCGTGCTGTCATTCATATCCGTAAAACTTGGGAGATTATGCTCGCCATTGCCGATCAGGGCCATGGCGGCGGCGGTGCATGCCAAACTGATGCGGTTTTCATGTGACTGCGATCGGAAGAAAACATGGCGGTGTATTCACCGGCCGGCACCAGCCTGAACAACGGCTGTTCATCGACACTCAGTAACGCGTTATCCATAAATGAATTGCTAAAATACTTGGCGACATCAGTACAGAATTGCAAGCGAGTATCGAAGTCCAGTATCTGATTTCTTTCATCCCGCGCCAGTAACACTACATGGTAGTCCCAGAAAACCGGTTTCGGCGGATGCGCCGACACGCGCTGATTCAGCATCGGAAAAGCGTCGTCCTTGCTGGCAATAAAGATGACATGGCTGTTTTTGAACTGTTCATTATGGCAGAGCTGCCAGATGTTCTCTTCACAGTAATAAGGCTGGTAAAGAAAGTCCTCTCGCTTTAGTTCTTTCAATGACATTGCATTAACTCGCTATATTATTTCAACTTCTACGATTGGGGATGTAACATTATCATGAGTATGGCTTTCCGGTTAGAGAGATCACTTAACATGTCTACATTGACTGTTCAGAGCAACCGTATCAACAGCTTTACCACAGCTCTGCGTACAATTACTAACAAAACGCATGGAAAGGACACCCTTCAATCAAGATCGTCAGCAGCAGGGATGCTGCTGCCGAGCGTACACGGATATATTCTCAGCGCGTCTTGATTGAAGGGTATCTTTTCATGTAACTCAATAGTATGTAATAAATCGGCATCTGCTGCGTCGTTGAGGTGAAATAATGGCTGACTGGTTGAAAGCTCATGTGGTTGAAAAAATTCAGTGGCATGAACGGCTGTTCTCCTTGTGCATGCAGCCGGGGCTGAGTGATTTTATCGCCGGCCAGTTCGTGCGGGTGGGTCTTGATATCGACGGTGAACGTATTGCCAGGGCTTATTCGCTGGTCAGCAAACCAGGAGACGACAGCCTGGAAATTTATTTCAATATCGTACCGGAAGGGACATTTTCTTCACGTCTGGCCGCACTCGAAGTGGGAGATGAGATTTTTGTAACGGCTAAGGCCAACGGTTTTTTGACCATCAATGAAGTGCCGCAGAGCCGGCACCTGTGGTTGCTGGCGACAGGTACCGGTGTCGGCCCGTTCCTGTCTATATTAAAAACGCAGCAGCCATGGCAGCGTTTTGAAAAAATCGTGCTGGCGTATTCCGTACGATCTATTTCAGAGTTGTCTTATCAGCAACAGATCTTAGAGCTGCAACAGCAGAATCCACAACAGTTCGTTTATGTACCTTTTGTTACCCGAGAAGTAATGACCGGTGCCATACAGCAACGCATTCCACAGAGTATCGATGATGGCTCGCTGGAGCAGCAAGCAGGGCTTACTATCAATGAAAAGGATTCACATGTGATGATGTGTGGTAATTCAGCAATGATCAGCATTGTCACCGAGTGTCTGGAAAAACGCGGCATGCGTAAACATCTTCGTCGCGAATCGGGACACATCTCCACCGAAAAGTACTATTAACAGTACTGCGGGCTTGAGCGAAAACACTAATCAATCAATTGCAATTCTTTGCAGTTAGTTGTTGTGGTGGTGGTGACTATGTTTAGCACCCGACAAATAAATAAAGGTTTCCCCCTGAAATTTTTCATTCAAGCCCGATAATTCAGCTTCATCATACTGTCATACTTTCGCTGTAATCTTCTATGTGTTGCAGCATTACGCGCGCCTGTCACAAACATAGACACTCGCTTTTATGCAGGTTTTCTGTAAACAGCCTTCAAAGCCGCTCACTTCTGCGCCATCAATTTTAAATTGAAACTCAGTAAGAAATAATAATGACGAGATGATAACCATGATCGCAGGCAAAAAACTTGGCATTAAAGGTAGATTTATATTGACATTTATCGTGCTTGTACTCGGTTTTTCCATTATCGGCTATACCTACCAATCCGTGCTGTCGATTAGCGCTCAGAGCGAACAGGAAATGACATCTGCACTGAAAATCTCCAATCTGTTTCACGAGTTTGCAGCCGAGGTACAGCATGCCCGGCAGGCGGAAAAAAATTACTTGTTGAGCAAAGACATTGCCTATACGAAGCAGCACGCGGAGATATTGACTGTCGCTTATGCCCTGCTTGACGAACTGCAACTGCTGATTGCCGATAACGATATGGCAGCGGCTATCGATCTCATGCATCAGTCCATTAATAAATATGAAGAGGGTTTTACCTACGTAGCTACCGCTATGGAAAAAAGATCCGCGGCGATGAATGCGATCAGCGCCATGGGAAATGACATTGAACAAGCCATATACAGCACGGATAATTTAACGCTGATTAATTCGCTACTGAAGATGAAGACACACGAAAAAGATTATGTCGCGACAAACGACTCTCAATACGTTACCCGCCTGAATCTGGAGATGAAGGCATTTGCCATGTTGTTGATCACTTCAGTACCAGACGTTGATCAGCGTAATGCGATTTCAAAATTGATGAACAAATACAACCTCGGCATGCTGGCCCTGACCAGCGGCGTCAGGACAATGCGTATCCGCATCGAGCAGCTCAGCGAGGTCGTTGATCTTATCGACCCGCTCATGCTCGAACTGCGGCAGAAGGAAAAAGTCGCGTTCGATAAAAAAAGCCGTGCCATACAGGCGAATATCACTGAAAGTAATATGCTATTCATTACTAACGCCGTCATCACCGGCATCATTCTGCTGTTGTTCTTCCTGACTACCGCGCGCTATATCACGAATAACTTCAGGTCTGTCTTTTTTGCTATCGAACAACTCGCCGGTGGCAATCTCGCCATCGAACTGCACACGAACAATGATAAAGACGAAATGAGTCGACTGAATAACGCCCTGTATACTGTGAAGCTTAACCTCACCAAAATCATCTCCGGCATCCGTGCCGGTTCGCTACAAGTCAGCACAGCCTCTGCACAGGTAGTTCAGGGCAATGCCAACCTGAGCCAGCGTTCGCAGGAACAGGCCGCCACCATTGAAGAGATCGCTTCCGGCATGGAGCAGATGGCATGCACGGTCGGCCGGAACGCGGATCATGCCCAGCAGGCCAACCAGCTTTCTCTTGAAGCAAAAGCGCATGCTGAACAGGGCGGCGCCAGCGCCGGCGAAGTCACATCGGCTATGAACAGCATCAATATCGCCTCGCACAAGGTCACCGATATTATCGAAGTCATCGACGGCATTGCTTTCCAGACTAACCTGCTGGCCCTGAATGCAGCCGTGGAAGCGGCACGCGCCGGTGAGAAGGGCCGGGGATTTGCCGTAGTCGCCAGTGAAGTGCGCGATCTGGCGGGCCGTTGCCAAACTGCATCCACAGAGATCAAAATTCTGGTGGAAGACACCCTGGAGAAAGTGGCAACCGGCACCCGGCTTGTCGACGAATCCGGACAGACGCTGACCGGTATCGTACAGGCGGTGTCAAAGGTTAACGATATCGTCGCAGAAATTGCCGTAGCCTCACGCGAACAATCTGAAGGCATTAATCAGGTCAATGACGCGCTATTGCAGATGGACGATATGACCCAGCAAAATGCGGCGCTGACGGAACAGGCTGCCATCGCCAGTGAAGCCATGAGCCAACAGGCCGTGGAACTGGCCGGACTGGTGGATTATTTCAGGCTGGAGGAAGATGCCCTGCCGGAAGCCGCCACAGCCGCAACCGAAGCAGAAACCATTGCTCCTGCGAAGACAGTGTCATCGAAGAATATCTCACATAATAAAAACCATCCGGCATTCATCTCCGCACTCGACGATAACTGGGATACCCGGCGTGAGATTGCAGCGGAAAAATTAAAATCCATAGCTTAAAACCCGCCGAACCGCCTTTGATGCCGCATCAATAATAGATCGATGGCGCAACTCTTATTAACTTGTTTTCCCGGTGTTCTTTGCGGTAAAAATTTTTGTTTTTTTCTGGAATTAGAACTGCAGGTTGGAGCAAGAAACAAACCCCGGGATAATGGTGGAATGAACGAAAAACCACTGTACTTCCTGTGCAACCCAGCCTGCAAGCTATCTATTATCAACTACATTACGAATCTCACTATATAAAAGCATTATTGTCTTACTAACCACTTTTATACTCTCGTTTTTAATTCCTCGATGTTGTGCTAGGTTATTAAACAGTATCAATAATTGGTACATTTTTGACTGAGCCCACATAGATGAACTACCAGAAGGACGCAGGCAATATTACTATTCCTATTGCCTTATTCTTCAATTCTAACAAGGCATTTAGATGAGTATTCAGAATATCTTTATCATTGGTAGTGACCCGTTTCATCTGGAAATGGCGCGTCAAATTCACCACGCTCA